>DASWKT010000359.1:0-11678 GCA_036396515.1 Anaerolineales bacterium
GGAATGGGGAGATTTTTCAATCCCATTAACCAGCGCTGGTCCGTTCTCGTGATATGCACCATCAGGTTACGGATGGAACCGCGCGAATAAGAATCATTAGCAATAAATTGTTCCTTTGTGATCCGGTGAATTGAGTCCCAGACGCGGCGGGTCATATCGATGTGATATTCGACAAAAGTGCGAATCATTTCTGCAGACATGCTTTTCGCTCCCTCTCCAGCCAGATCCATGTGACGGTTTTTTCAAGTCCGCCGGTGAGTTTGATTTTTTCACTCATCTGGGTCTCTGCACTCCACTGTGAATCGACGTGCTGCCCTCATTCCATAAAACCTTCTGCGCAATGCCGCTGATCTTCCAATCGGCATCCTGTTTGGTCAGCTGGAATGCATAGACGCAGTGTGACGTGAATTCTTCTTCGTCTGATTTTCGCCAGACAATCATCGAAGCACGGCAGGTGGCTCGATCTGCGCTGAGGAATTCAATTTCATAGTTGCTGACCAGGTGGTGTACTCTCAAATGATCTAGCGCTTTACGGCGCGCGGCAACATAGTTACTCGCTTTGACGGTCTCTGGCGCGGTGCCGCGCAGGTCGGAATAATCCGTGTAGAGCGACTCGGTGAAGCAGGCTTCAAGTCCGCTCCAGTCCTTGATATCAAAGCTGTTGGCAAAGCGGGCGATCACTTCCTGTATTGTGAGTCTGTCTTCAGTATTCATCGTCCATCCTATTTCACATCGAGCGGCAACGTTGCGCGGCCTGTCTTGGTCATTCTGCCTTGAACAATCATCTTTCTGGCACGTTCCTTATTGGTGTTCGTCCAGTTGGATTTGGGCCCGCGTGGGGTGAAGCGTATAGCGTAGCGTTCCGCGTCCATTCCTTTTTCGAAGCCATCGATCCAGCCGAAACAGATGGCCTCCTCCACTGCGTCCACATAATTGATGGAAGGCTTCTTCGTGGCTTTTTTATACTGAATCAACCAGATCTCTTTCTTGGTCAGATGATTTTTTATCAGCCACTTGCGAAATTCATCGCTGGTGATGACGTAAAGCGTTTCTCCGATTTCCATAAGTACCTCGGTGGTCGAGTAGACACGAGCGAGTGTCATATTGAGACCGCCATGATTCAAGCAATCTTTTGCATGTTGCGTGTTGGTTTCGACACCGGCGCCCGGGGCAGGTGTGCGTTGGGTGCAAGTGTATGCCGAAGAACACGGGGCTGCTCAACCAACGGTGAATGCTTGCAACAAAATCGCCTCTCGCAATGAGAGGCGACATATGCAAAGCATGTCCACTCTCATCTTCCAGACATAATGTCTGACGGAGTTGGCACCTTCTTTAGCTTTCGCTAACGGGTTGCCGAGGCTTCACAGGGCCGTTCCCTCAGCCTCTCTGGATGAGTACAGATTTCTAACTTATTTGCGAGTTATAACACAGCGGAGATGGATTGTCAATTTGACGGAGCGTGTCCAAATATGTTAGACTTACGATTAAGGAAATACTTAATCGAGATGAAAAAAGTCGAGTCCATTAATTCGTTTGATAGGATCAAGCCTCTTGCAGACTCCCGCCGCATGGACATCCTGCGACTCCTCATGGCTGCTCCTGCCACGCTGACGCTGCTCGCGCAGATGATGAAACAGTCCCCGGCATGGATTCGTCACCACATCCTCGCCCTTGAATCTGCTCATCTTGTGGAAGTGAGCGAGATCCGCAAGACGGGCAAAGTCACCGAGAAATTCTATCGCGCCAAAGCAGACACACTTTTATTGCAGGAACTCATTCTTCCCAAAACGAAAAAGCCTGTTGTGGTTTTCTCAGGCAGTCATGATCTTGCCATCGAGGGTATTGCCGAGAATCTGGCAAAGCACGTTATGTTGCTGAACTTGCCTGTCGGCTCGCTCGACGGATTAGTCAATCTTCGGCAGGGCCTATGCCAAATTTCAGGCTCACATCTCTTGGATGAAACCGGAGAATACAATACGCCGTTTGTCCGTCATTTATTCCCCGACCGCGACGTGGAAGTTATCACACTTGCCTATCGCACACAGGGACTCCTGCTTGTCACCGGAAACCCCAAGGGGATCAAAAAAGTCTCGGACGTTGCGAATCCAAACGTCCGCTTTGTGAATCGCAATTTAGGCTCGGGGACTCGACTCTGGTTTGACGCTGAGTTGCGCAAACTCAAAATCCCCGTCGAAACGATCAATGGGTACGAAAAAATCGTGAAAACGCACAGCGAAGCCGCGGCTCTGATCGAAACAGGCAAAGCCGACGCAACTCTCGGCCTGCAAGCCGCGGCACATCAATATGGACTTGATTTCATACCATTATTTGAAGAACGATATGACCTTGTCCTGCCGCGCGAACAAGAAAAAGCTCTCATGCCGGTGCTTGATTACATCCAAACAGCTGCTTTCCGCAATACAGTCCATTCATTAACTGGCTATAACACCTCACACAGCGGTGAGAAAATTCAAGTGTAGATGATCGAAAACAGCAGCATATAGAAGGATAAAATGAAACGAATCTTTTTTGCTCTTATGATCAGTTGCTTTTTGCTTTCTGCCTGTGCTCCCTCAACATCAATAGCCACTCAGCCTCCTACAGCGAGTAACGAAGAATTAATCCTTGCAACCACTACATCCACGCAGGATTCGGGATTGCTCGATGTGCTGATTCCACTTTTCGAAACGGGGACAGGCTACAAGGTCCAGACTGTTGCGGTCGGGAGCGGCCAGGCGATGAAAATGGGAGAGGAAGGCAATGCCGATGCTCTGCTTGTGCACGCACCCGCATCCGAGGTCACATTCATGGAAAATGGATTCGGCCAAGACCGCGCCCTCATCATGCATAATGACTTTATCATCGTTGGTCCTTCTTCCGACCTTGCCGCAATTAAAGGCGAACCAGTTGCCGATGCTTTGAAGGCAATCTTTGAAGGCGGCCCGATGTTCATTTCACGCGGCGATGACTCAGGCACGCACAAAGCCGAATTGAGTTTGTGGAAGAAAGCCGGGCTTGAACCAAAGGCTGAAAAGCCTGCCTGGTATCTTGAGTCTGGTCAGGGCATGGGCGCGACGCTGACGATTGCCTCGGAGAAAAGTGCGTACACTCTAACTGACCGTGCGACCTACCTTGCCAATAAATCCAATTTGCAACTCGAGATTTTGGTTGAAGGCGACAAATCATTGTTGAATGTGTATCACGTCATCACGGTGAATCCTGATAAATGGCCGGAAGTAAATTATGATGGCGCGATTGCATTTATGAAGTTTATGACCCAGCCATCTATACAGGAAATCATCGGGCAGTTCGGCGTGGAAAAATTCGGCCAGCCGTTATTCTATCCTGATGCCGAGAAAACCGACGCAGACTTAGGTTTATAATCAACCCGATTAAAAGGGGAGGCTACAAAGTCGCCCCATATTTATTGGAGGAGTGTGAACAAGATATTTTCTGCATTGCTGGTCGCATCATTCATTATCGCATCCTGCAACGCCTCGTCGCCTGAAAATTCAAGTTTGTTGCTTGTTTCCACAACATCCACACAGGATTCTGGATTATTGGATGTGCTCCTGCCAGCCTTCACTGAGAAAACAGGCTATAACGTTCAGCTTGTCGCAGTAGGGTCAGGGCAGGCTCTCAAGATCGGGGAGGAAGGCAATGCGGATGTTATCCTGCTCCACTCGCCCGCCGCGGAAAAAGAATTTGTTGCAAATGATTTTGGCATTGACCGCCGCCTCGTAATGCACAATGACTTTGTGATCGTTGGACCTCCTTCTGACCCGGCCGGGATTCGTGGTGAGAATCCCGCTGAGGCGTTAAAGAAAATTTTCGCTTCACGAGTGATCTTTGTCTCACGCGGCGACGATTCAGGGACTCATGTCAAAGAGCTGGCTCTATGGAAGAATGCAGGACCAGACCCTGCTGGTCTGGATTGGTATCTTGAAACGGGACAGGGTCAGGGTGCGACCCTGTCGATTGCTTCCGAGAAAAGTGCTTATGCTCTTACAGATCGTGGTACCTTTCTTGCATACAAATCCAATGTAGATCTGGAAATTCTCGTGGAGGGCGATCCATTTTTGTTGAATGTGTATCACGTCATTACAGTCAACGCTGAAAAATGGCCAAACGTGAATCTCGAAGGTGCAAAAGCGTTTGCGGATTTCATCACTTCTTCTGAAGGTCAAGATATTATCGCCGGGTTTGGTGTGGAAAAATATGGTCAGCCACTGTTCTTTCCTGACGCGGATAAGACCGACGCGGATCTGGGCTTGCCATAAGATTCGTGTCATTGCGAGTCTTCGAGAAGCAATCTCCAGATAAAACGGCGATTGTTCACCTGCATTCCCCGGCTCCTGTGCCTGGGGCACACCTGCCCTGGGGGCCGGCGCCAGGGTGTGTGCGCCAGGTGCAATTGTCGCTACGCTCGCAATGACATCTGGAAATAATTATGCTCTTTGATTCTGAAATCTGGCAAATCACAGCTCTTTCCATACAGGTTTCTGCCCTCGCGACGGTAATCAGTCTCTTAATCGGCTTGCCTTTTGGCACATGGCTTGCGCTAGGGAATTTTCGCGGACGCTCTTTTCTGCTGAGCATCATCAACACGGGCATGGCATTGCCGCCCGTTGTCGTCGGCCTTGTCGTCGCGATCATGTTATGGCGCTCAGGTCCCCTTGGCGATCTGCGTTTGATTTATACCCCCATTGCTATCATCATTGCACAGACGGTGATCTCCGCGCCGGTTGTTACGGGGTTGACGGCTGCAGCGTTGGAAGCACTTGACCCGCGCTTGCAACAGCAACTTCTCGGCCTCGGCGCTTCCCGCGGGCAGATGGTCTGGTACCTGTGGCGAGAGGCGCGCTTGCCACTTCTGGCCGCGCTCATGGCTGGATTCGGTTCCGTTATATCGGAGGTCGGTGCGTCCATGATGGTGGGTGGAAATATTCGCGGCCAGACGCGCGTGCTGACGACAGCGATTGTCCTCGAAACTAGCAAAGGTGAATTTGGACGCGCGCTTGCTCTTTCCACGCTTTTGCTTGTTCTCACTTATCTGATCAATCTCGCGCTGACATGGATTCAGCAAAAGGGTCGTAGGGCAGATTGGCAATCCGCTCCACGGAAAAGGCTATGATCAAAATCCGTGATTTACTTATACAACGGAATGGATATGACGTCCTATACATTGATTCACTCGACATCGCTCATGGTGAGACCCTGACCGTTGTTGGTCCGAACGGCGCAGGGAAGAGCACACTCCTTCTTGCGCTGGCGCGATTGCTTGAGCCTGCACGCGGTGAGATAAACTTTGCTGGAAAGTCTCTGAATGATTGGAATGAACTGGAATATCGCCGAAAGATCTCATTTGTGTTCCAGTCTCCTCTGCTTATGGACATGACTGTTGAGCAGAATGTTGCTTTGGGCTTGAAGTTCCGCGGAACGCCGAAGGAAGAGACGCGGGTACGTGTGAGACGATGGATCAGGCGATTGGGGATCGAATCCCTGTCGAAGCGGCGGGCAGGTCAGTTATCTGGGGGAGAGGCGCAGAGGGTCAGCCTGGCACGTGCCTTTGTGTTGGAGCCCGAGTTACTATTGCTTGATGAACCTTTCTCCTCCCTTGATCCTCCGACGCGCGCTAGGATGCTCGATGATTTATCCGCTTTGATCGCACAAGATCATAGTACGGCAGTGTTTGTCACTCATAATTTGAGTGAAGCCACGAAGATGAGTCATCGTGTTGCCGTGATCGTGGGAGGCAGGATGCGTCAGGTGGGACCCGTGCGGCAGATCAAAGCTAGGCCCGCTGA
The DNA here is from genome assembly GCA_036396515.1 of Anaerolineales bacterium. GTDB lineage: Bacteria > Chloroflexota > Anaerolineae > Anaerolineales > Villigracilaceae > Defluviilinea. The sequence goes on from DASWKT010000359.1 coordinate 5,808, forward strand.
TGAAGCGGTTGCTGCGTTTCTCCACGAATTGCCGCATGAGCCAATGATATAATCTCTCAAAATTCACGGAGGGATCCATGTTAAAGATCGAGATCGTATACTGCGCCGTCTGACACTACACAGGTCGGGCCGTGAGCCTGATGGATGAATTGCTCAAACAATATGAGCATGTGGTTGAAACGATTACGCTCGTCCCATCTGATGGTGGCAAGTTTGAAGTGAGTGTAAATGGGGAGTTGATATATTCAAAGCTTGAGACCCATCGGCATGCCGGACCTGGGGAAGTGCTGGGGCTGGTGAGGAAAATGATTGGTGAGTAAAAAAGGTTGCCACTGAGACACAAAGGCACTGAGATTCTTAATAAGGATCTCTGTGTTCTCCGTGTCTCTGTGGCGAGAATCGGTAAGAAGAAATTATTTTTGACGGAGGCAGGTTGCATGTCCAAAAAAGGACGCGTGTTTTCGGGGGCTAGGCCGACAGGCCGCCAGCATCTGGGGAACTATCTGGGCGCGATCCAGAACTATGTCGCGTTGCAGGATGACTATGATTGCGTCTATTGCATTGTGGATGTTCACGCACTGACGACCGTTGAGACAACCCAGGACCTTCGGCAGAACACAGTTGAAATGGTGCTCGATTGGCTGGCTGCAGGCATTCGCCCTGAAGAGTCAATCGTGTTCGTGCAGTCGCATATTCCGCAGGTGATGGAACTGCATACTTATCTTTCGATGGTGACACAATTTGGAAAATTGACGGACCTGCCGACCTTCAAAGACAAGGTGCGACAACAGCCTGAGAACGTGAATTACGGATTGGTGGGTTATCCCGTTTTAATGACTGCGGATATTGTGCTTTATAAGACAGATGTGGTGCCAGTGGGGATTGACCAGGCTCCACATCTTGAATTTGCGCGCGAGATCGTGCGTTCATTCAATTACCGCTACAAGACAAAAGTGTTGATCGAGCCGCAGGTCAAGCATACGGAGATAAAAAAAGTACTTGGTATTGATGGTCAGGAAAAAATGAGCAAGAGTCTGAACAATCACATCGAGCTTGCCTTAACACCTGAAGAGACAACTGCGCGCGTCAGAGAAATGGTCACCGACCCCGCCCGCGTCAAACGTACCGATCCGGGCAATCCTGATATTTGCAATGTGTATACCATGCACAAAATTTTTTCCTCTCCAGCTGATATCGAGATGGTGAATATTGAATGCCGACGCGCGGGCATCGGGTGTGTGGATTGCAAGAAGCTGCTCGCCGCGAACTTGAACAAGCATCTTGAACCATTCCGCGCCAGGCGCGCTGAATTTGCTTCGAAAGCTGATTATGTGCAGGATGTACTGAATGATGGTGCCAGGCGCGCCCGCGTCATTGCTGAGAAGACAATGGAAGAAGTGAGGGAAGCAATTCAGTTACCGTAAGTATTCAAAGAAAAATAACAAATCCGTTTATGCGCGCATTATTACAACGGGTATCCAGGGCAAGTGTGAAGATCGATGGGCAGACCATTTCCGAAATTGGAAAGGGTCTGTTGATCTTAGTAGGTGTGGGTCATGAAGATGGGGGAAAGCAGGTGGTGTTTCTCGCCGAAAAAGTTGCCAACTTGCGAATCTTTGAAGATGAACAAGGAAAGACCAATCTATCGATTCTGGATGTGAACGGTGAAGCGATTGTCGTATCGCAGTTCACGCTCTATGCTGATTCCCGCAAAGGCCGCCGCCCATCGTTCACTGACGCAGCTTTGCCTGAGGTTGCCGAGCCGCTGGTCAATCAATTCGTCGAGTTATTGCGCGCGCATGGCGTCCCAACGCAGACCGGACAATTTGGTGCACACATGCTGGTGGAAATCCATAACGATGGCCCCGTAACGATCTGGCTCGAAAAATGAACGCCTTCTCGAAACGCTGGATTACTCGACAGAAGATTGATTGTGCCAATCAAATCCCCATAAAGCCGCATCCACCTGCACAGCCAGCGCGCCGGTCGATAACATCGCCTCGGCGTTTTCTTTATTCCATACCCCGCCTGCGCCGATGATAGGCAATCCCAACTTCGCTGCAGAATAAACCGTTTCGAGAGTTTGAGGGAATAGGGAAGGGCCGTATAAACGACCAGTAATCAGTGAGGAGTTAGCAGTGGGCAGAGCCCCACGCGGCGCCGATATACTGATCGCCTGGGCGCCGCCCTGAATCAAACGCGGACCGAGCGACAAAACTTGTTCAACTGGCAAGGAGAAGATCAAAGGCAATTCCCCTACACACATTTCAAGCGTGAGCATAATAATATCGTTCGCAAGCAATGGCGCAAAACCAAGTTCGGCAGCCATCACATTTTCTTGCAATTCCAGCATGCGCGCCATGCGCTGAGTCTCTTCTGGTCTGTCTGCCATGAGATGGACAATGATCGGCAGGTTGGATTTATCCCACCGAGAAGCATATTTTTTTAATCCTGAGTTCAGTCCAGGGTTCGGCAAGCCTGTATGCAACAGGAATCCGCCCGGGTATTCGATCAACTCTGGTCTGGCGGTGGGCAGGCGCGGACGAAGAGAGAACGGGTTGGTCACGAACGCGCCAAATGCATCCAGGGCAACGCCCGCGCGTGAGTCGGGCGCGAATCCCAGTGATCCCGCCGCGTTCATGAGTGGTTTGCCAAAATATAAATCGCGCTTCATAAGGAGTAATTGTGCAACCCTTGAATGGAATCCGCGTGCTCGATCTCAGCCGTGTGCTTGCCGGCCCTTATTGTACGATGGTTCTCAGCAATCTTGGTGCCGACGTGATCAAAATTGAATCTGCTGAAGGTGATGAGACGCGCAACTGCGGAAAGTTGGCGTTGCGGTCGCTGACCGATTCGCAGGACAAAAGGCAGTGCTCGCCATTTCGGCTGCATTCGTGGCCTGATCTGTAGATTGGATAAAGATTTCGCGACGCTTCAAGTTGAAGCGCGGGATATGTTGATCCAGATGGGCCACCTTGAGGTCGAAGATCTAGGATTGGTCGGTTCCCCAGTGAAATTCAGCGAAACGCCTGTGGGTTACAAACTTCCGCCGCCGAGACCAGGGGAACATACAAGAGAAGTATTGGAGAGGTTGCTGGGATATTCAGCCGACATAATTCAAGAGCTATTCAATAACCAGGTTATCTCGTGATGGAAGCCACGAAATTTGCCAAAGGACATTCAACTTGAGTGAAGACACCTATAGCATGCCCTTCGTACGAATTGTCAAATCAATCAAAAAAATAAACCCCTCTCGGGTGGTAAGCAGAGGGGTAGCCGTGAATTATGCCGTAACTTTCAAACCCATAGCCTGCAACATATCATCGTTATTGCCGAATTTGAATTCTTCAAGTCCAAGCTTTTTGGCCTCAGCAAGTTCTACTGCCTCCAGTCTCTTGATGTCATCTTTCATAACGATTGGCTTGCCAAGACTCTTAACTTTCGCGGTGACCGCTTCTAGGTTTGGCTGGATGGGTTGCCTGGTTTGCAGATATTGCATGACTGCTTTTGAAGCGTTCGTACCATCCTTACGTGCATAGCCGACAAGGCCGGTACTTGCCTGTCGTGACCAGCCTCCTACGAATATGTCTTCAGAAGTTGCTTCAAAAGAGATTCCATCAATTGGAAAGCGCGGAGTCTTGTTCTTGACGAATTCGTTCCATTCGATAGGCAAGCCAAACGCTTCGTCCACTTTATCACCGATGGCGAAAATGACCGTTTCAACGTCCAGCCGACGCCTGTTCCCGGTACCTTTGGCTTTGGTGTCGCCGTTGGTTTTAACAAGAATATTATCTTCGAGCTCAACCTGTGTCAGTTTGCCCTCCGCATCCCCTATCATTTGAACAGGGGAGGCCAGGAATTCGAAACGGAAGCGCGTGTTAGAGACTTTGGGCAATGCCTTCGGGAGGGCCTCCAATATCGAAGCGCGAGCAGTTGCGGGGTCCTGACCGACCGACTCCAGGATGGGGGTGATGCGCTTGATCTCCTCATCCAGCGCGGCTTGATCCAGGTTGTCGATCACATATTCCATTTCCTTCTTTTCAAACTTGACCTCCATGGGGCCGCGCCGCACGACCGCTATGACCTCATCCACTTTCTTCTCGCGGGCGAGGTAGTGGGTGATATCGAGCATTACGTTGCCGGCGCCAATCACTGCACAGCGTTTTCCGAACCTGAATGGTTTCTGGCTGAAGGGAGGCAGATTGTTGTAGAAATAAACCACATCCTTCGCATGATAGACGCCCTCCAGATCTTCGCCAGGCAGACCAAGCCATTTTGTGCCCTGCGCTCCCACGGTAACAAGAATTGCCTGGAACCCAAGCGCGCGCAGATCATCAATCGTTAGATCACCCTGAGCTCCAACAGTTACATTCCCATAATAATCAAGGTTTGGTATATCCATTATCTGACGGAACTGCTTTCGCAAACCGCTCTTCATAGTGTGCTTGTTGGGATAAATTCCATATTCTGCAAGTCCGCCTGGTTTGATATCGCGGTTGAATAAAACGACCCGCGCTCCCTGGTTGGCAAGTTCGCGCGCACCGAATAACCCTGCGGGTCCGGCGCCGATCACGGCGACGAAATATTGATTGGTCACAATGCCTCCAAAAGTTCTTTGTGAATTTGAGAACAACACGATTATAGCTAAAAAGAAATTCATGGACAAGACGGGATAATCACTCTTTAGGTAACACTCACATTTATTCTGCATTATTGATCAGCAGGAGAACCCAGGTTGCACTTAAAGTATGCTTCCGGCGTCCAAAACCTCCAAAAAGCATCGCTCGAAATTCTATATCTATGCTAAGATTGGCAGGTGCTTTATTGAAGTTCAAACCAGTGTGCGCTTTTTTACCCGAGAAATAATCAGTCAGATTGAGTTAAGGCAATACGCAAAGTAGCAGTATCCTGCATAAGGAGGTCGCATGTCACAGCCAGCTTCCGATCAAAACGAACCTAGCAAAATGAAGAAAATACTGAATGGAAATATGGATGAAAGCATTAAAACGCGCCTGCCGCGCGCCAATGGGCCGAATAGTACGACGTCCATACAGCGAGTGGTTCCCATTTATTCGTCTCCTGAGCCTGAACCGAAAAGATCGCGTTACAAATTCCTGCCCGCTTTTTGGACAATCGCCAGCCTGATTTCCCTTACTGTTAACATTGTATTGCTGATCATCCTGTTGATTCTCTTTCAGATGCTGGGAGCCATTCAGAATACCGCCGATGATCAGGTCTCTGGTCTATTGGGTGGCCTTTACACAAATTTTGTGAAGATGGATCAGGCGAATATTCGCACCAATATCCATGTTGAGAAAGAAATCCCTGTTCAATTTAGTCTGAATGTCAGCGGTCCTACCAATGTTACATTGAGTCAGGATGTAACGATCAACGGCGCTCTGGTCAGTGTAGCGACAGGTGGCCTAACCATCACCAACGCGCGGGCAACCATCGTGCTTCCAAAGGATACGCCCTTGCCTATCAATATTCACGGCCTGGTTGTGCCTGTTGACCAGAGAGTACTTGCCGTACTGGATGTACCAGTGGATATTCCTTTGGATCAGACTGAACTGCATGAACCATTTGTTGGCTTGCAACAGGTCGTCAAACCATGGTATTGCCTGGTCGAACGAAACGCATTAGTCGATGGCGTACAAGTTTGTTCGCCAACTTCAAGCCCGGCTTCAATGGGGCCTGTAACTCCATGATGGATACTCTTACACAAACTACACTTTCCAACGGGCTCAAAGTTCTGCTCAAAGAGATTCATACCGCGCCCATCATTTCATCATGGGTGTGGTACCGTGTTGGCTCGCGCGACGAAGTACAGGGACGGACAGGGGTTTCGCACTGGGTCGAACATATGCAATT
>DASWKT010000360.1:0-10748 GCA_036396515.1 Anaerolineales bacterium
ACAGGACTTTGCGGGCATTCTTCCAATGGCTTATGAATGAAGAAGTGATGGCGCCAGACTGGAAAAATCCGATGCTGAAAGTCAAGTCGCCAAAGGTAGTACTTGATCCCCTAGAACCGATTTCAATTCAAGACGTTCGAGCACTGATCAATACCTGTCAGCGAGGCGACTTTATAGGGGAGCGAGATCGGGCTCTTTTCCTGTTCTTGCTTGACACTGGAGCCAGAGCACGAGAGGCGTGCAATATGAATATCAAGGATGTAGACTTGAATACTGGAGCGGTAATGATACGGTATGGAAAAGGCGGTAAAACACGAATGGTTTTTACCGGACGCACAACGAGAAGAGCGATGCGCGCTTATCTACGCCTGCGTCACGACTCGTCTCCTGCCTTGTTTGTTTCCAAAGATGAAGAACGTCTTACCTATGATCGCCTAAGACTGCTTTTAGAACGGAGGGCAAAACGAGCCAAGCTAAGTAATAAGGCAAAGCTGCATGGTTTCCATCGTGCATTTGCTCTCAACATGTTACGCAGTGGTGTTGATATCTTTGTCTTGCAACGGCTTATGGGACATGCTGATCTGCAGGTATTGCGTCGCTATCTTGCCCAAAATGATGAGGACAATCAGCTAGCACATATGCGCGGAGGTCCTGTCGACAATAATTTCTGAATTCAAGCTTTGTGTAGAGTTGCCTTGGGTTTTACAGTTCTTCCTGCCAAGAGATTACCAAAATTGGCTGTCTCCCCTCTGGGCGCTTTTCTCATGAGCGCGGGTTCGAATCCCGTCGGGACCGCAACGCGTAACTAGTTACCCCCAAAGTAACTTACTGGCGCTCAGTGAAAAACTCACGGAGCGCCAGTTGCGTTTAACTGGCAGGGATAATTCTTTATGGTCACACAAAAATTCCAAACAAGCTAACTCCAGCAAATGAACTTATTAACCATTCAGGAAGTTGCTGATTGGGCCAAGGTCAGTACAAAGACCATCTATCGATGGATCTCAGACAACAAGATTCCCGCCATTCGGCTCGGAAATCGAACTTATCGTATTCCGGAAAAAGCAATCATTGATTACTTAAGGCAAAACGGCCATGATTACTTACTACCCTAGGCACTTCCCGGAACGTGGGGGTGATTGTACAAAATTGAAACCAATATAGATGAGAAGTTGGGTTTAGGATCCAATGTGTATTTTACGTCCAAGATTGACAAGACTGATCAAGCAGAGAATAGCTCGTTCCCAATGATTTAGAAGATATTATTGCAGGATCGTACGTCCGCGTAAGATGTTTACCCGTCGTATAATTCAAGAATCGGCGACGCAGCTCCGCAATCCATGTGGCGATCTCCGACATGTCTCTCAGCATTCTCATATCTGAATAAGGCTCCTTTATTAGCATTTCACTTGTCGTCAATCGGACAAGAAGATGCCTTAGATGTCAGAGGCCAGAATGGGCAGACTGTACGAAAAATTCTTGAATTTACTGGTAGATAAGAAATTATATAACGAAACCTGGTATTACTATCTGACCGGCGAATGGCGCGCTGCTTTCCCTGATGAACTTAAGCGCTGGCAAACCTTCCTGGACTCGCAGCGGAAAATTTACTCTCTATTACCCAGTGATCCTCACTGCCATGAATGCGGGATTCCTATGGCCGGAATTGGTGGTGGTGCTCTCCGATTTATGGGTTCGGAGCCATCCAGTTTCAATCCCAGACTATGCAGTGCATGCGAAAAATCCGCACGCCAATATGAAGTCGGCGCAGAAGTGGAACTCACGATGATGTTTGCCGATGTGCGTGATTCCACTCCCCTGGCAGAATCAAAAGGCACGATGGGATTTAAGGAGATCATTCAACGATTCTACAAAGAAACAAGCAAGGTCTTGATTGAGCATAATGCTATGGTCAACCGTTTGATGGGAGACCAGGTGATTGCCTTATTCGTACCGCGGTTTGCAGGGAAAGATCATGCAAAGGTTGCCCTTCATGCGGCGCAGGAACTTTTGAAAGTCACGGGTCATGGAAATGCAGGTGACCCGTGGGTTCCGGTGGGTGCAGGTGTGCATACAGGTCGTGCGTATGTAGGCGCAGTAGGATCAGCCGATGGAGTGACTGAGATCGCCGTCTTGGGAAGCGCGGCGAATATGTGCGCGCGGCTATCCTCCAAAGCCGCAGCAGGAGAGATTTTGATCAGTGAAGAAAGCATCAGATCTGGAAGTCTTGATGTGGAAGGATTGGAGACACGCTCACTTGAGCTGAAGGGTGTCAGTCAGCCGGTGTCTGTAAGAGTAATGAAAGTTTAGAAAGAACACCATATGACAGTTAGTGTAGACCCCGAAAACAATGAAACTCGCGCCTTATTAGCGTTATTAGATTTTAGCGCGAGGCGCGTGTTGGAAATTGGTTGCGGCGATGGACGCCTGACTTGGCGCTATGCAGACAGTGCAGAGCATGTTATGGCGATTGACCCCAAGGCCGATGCGATTACGCGAGCTAGAGAAAATCTGCCAAAAGAATTAAAGGGCCGCGTCGAATTTCACCAATTCACATTCGAAGACTTCTCTGCTACCGGCGAGCCATCCAGCTTTGATAGCATAATCTTTTCCTGGTCATTCTGATGAACTAAATATGAGGGCATGGTTCATGCCCTGGAGGAAGTTCAACGCCTATTAAAATCCGATGGTTGCTTGATTGATATTCAGCCGCTTATCGAAGCGCCGCTTCTCAAGATTTATCAGGGGAGTAGTGTAATCTTCGTTGAGCCTGATCCAAGCTATGATTATGAGGAGGATTTGCGGCAGGCAAACGCTGCACTCACTCAGGTCATTCAGCGCGGCCTGTTTGTCATTGAAGAGAGAAGTGAGTTCGACTTCCTGACTCATGGCTCATCTGCCCAAGAGCTACTGGCCTTTTGGGGTAAGGCAAGTGCAGATGACAACATCTCTGAAGATCCAGCAGAACAGCGCATAAAGGAAGTATATGCGCGTGTTGAAGAAATCCGGCAGGCAGCCGGAGAAGGAGCAGAGGTCGCTTTGCACGAGCGCGCGCGCATTCTTCGGCTTAACCCCAACAGCAGGAACGAGGAGCCAGTATGAACACAAGAATCCCATGGGGAGTATATCTATGCAAAAAAAGCGCCAAGACTCATCAGTTGGTATGATAAGCAGACACAATTCTGGTGTAGTATATTCAGATATTGTTGCTGCCGCAGGCATCAATGAGGCTAGAAATGTGGACTCCATTCAATTTCTTTATCGGCGCGTGGAAAGGTTCTGGTCAAGGGCGGCCAGGTCATTCGTACGTTGAACGTAAGCATGAGTTTGTTCTGAAGCGGAAGATGGTCAAAGCATCAGTTTTGTTACGGAGGAGATCGAGAACATTTCGCCTGGCTGGCAAGCTAGAGAGACCTATCAGATACTCGGCCCAAACGAGTTCGTGGAGATCTTTGAACTAGTGGTGCGTTTGAAAAGTAATTCAACATAGTCGTGACACCTTGACAACCTTATACTTCTCATACAGTTTCTTTTGGAGAGTTGTGTATGAGAAGACGGAAACCAAAAATCATACGACTGAGGCCATCGGATGCTCGCGAAATTGAACGATTGCTGGACGATGGTCGAACCGAGCAACGGATTGTGCGGCGCGGGCGTGTTTTGCTGGCGATGAAAAATCCAAAAAAAAATGTCATCGATTTGTTCCAGCAAGTTAGCATGACGCGCTTTGGCATTTGGTGCCTCTGTCGTCGGTATGAATCGGTTGGCTTGCATGCCTTGTATGATGAGCCTCGCTCGGGTCGCCCTCGAGAAATCACAGCGTTGCAACGTGTTTCGATTGAACAACTTGCCTGTTGTGAGCCGAGCGGCGTTGGACTGGAGATGACGCACTGGTCAACCCGAAGCTTGGCCAAAATCGCTGTGCAGCGAGGTTTGGTACCTCACATCGCTCATTCCACGGTGTCACTCATCTTGCGCAATGCGGACTTGCAACCTCATCGCAGTCGGTACTGGATTACGCCAACTCTGAACGCCGAGTTTCTACAGCGGGCAGGCTGTATTTTGTGGTTATCTGAAAGGATCGAGACGCTCCAGGCCAAAGACGAGATTGCTTTAGCCTTGGACGAGAAGCCCAATATTCAAGCGCTCCAGCGCGTGCGTCCGACGCAACCCATGCGCTCAGGTCAAGTGGAACGCCGGGAGTTTGAGTATGAACGACATGGCATCGTTAACTTCCTGGTTCTGCTCAATATCTACAACGGTCACATGCGCAGCCGCTGTTTGGACAAAAACGAACGCGAACACTTGTGCCGAGCCCTGCCCAGCTTGCTACAACCTTTTCACGCTTATCGACGCGTTCATCTGATTTGGGACGGTGGCCCCAGCCACATCTCGGCCGCAACCCTCTCATTCCTGAAATCATATTATGGCTCATGGCTACGAATCTTGTTTACACCGGCACACGCTTCCTGGCTCAATCAAGCCGAACTCTTGCTGAAAAGCTTCGATGTGCGCTATTTGCAACGTGGCAATTGGATCAGCCGACAACACTTGATTGACCATCTTTATGCCAGCACGCCAGAATATAATCGCTTATGGGCTCAACCGATCAACTGGTCGTGGACGCGTCGCAATTTGCACGATTGGGCAGCAAAGAAATCATCAGGACTATGTTGAATTACTTATCGAACATTCCACTAGCGGTACCAGACAAAGATTTTGAAAACTATTCGGAGGGTCATTTTCAGCGTGTTCACGCCGAGTAAGGAATAGAGCAATGCAAGCAAATCGTAATTGGCTCCAGGACTTGATTCAGAGGGTACTTCCCCTGGTCGTCAATATTGGTAGTGATCCCGGCGATAGTGAAGATATGCGACTGCAAAAATCGTCACTCGTTCTGGGTTCCCTTATGTTTATTTTTGCCGGAGCGTTTTGGGGAATCCTGTATTTTGTGTTTGGCCAGACGATTGCAGGCTGGATCCCCTTCTCTTATGCGTCGTGTCACTGCTGAGCATGATTGTCTTTCACGTTACACGCCGTTTTCAATTCTTTCTGGTGAGTCAGCTTCTGCTGATTCTGTTCCTGCCCTTCCTACTCATGATTGCGCTGGGAGGCTTCATCCAGTCAAGTGGCATCATTTTGTGGTCGCTGATTTCTCCCCTGGTTGCGCTCCTGTTTTTTGAACCTCGCCGTGCCTTGCGCTGGCTGGCTGCATTTCTTGGACTCGTCTTCGTAAGTGGATTTCTGGAACCTCGCCCGCTGGTTTCATCTTCCCTTCCTCCCGTGCTCGTAACTTTATTCTTTGTCTTGAACATCGGTGCTGTCTCGACCATTGTCATTACGCTGCTGGCTTATTTTGTCGGCCAGAAAAATCTCTTATTCGGACTCCTGCGGGCTGAGCAGGCCAAGTCAGAAAGTCTCCTGCTTAACATACTGCCGAAAGATGTGGCCACCCGCCTCAAACAGGGCGAAGAGATGATCGCGGATCAGTACGATTCCGTCAGCATCCTGTTCGTAGATTTAGTCGATTTCACGCCACTCTCCGCCACCAGCGACCCCAAAGCCATGCTTGCATTATTGGGCGATATCTTCTCCTACTTTGATCAACTGGTCGAAAAATACGGCGTGTCGAAGATCGAAACGGTTGGTGACAGCTATGTGATGGCTGCGGGGCTTCCAACTCACTGTGAGAACCATGCTGCGCTTCTCACTCATTTGGCCCTTGATATTCGGGCTTATTTTGAACGTGGTGTATTTCTGGAGGAACAGCCTGTCCATTGCCGGATGGGTATCAATTCCGGCCCAATCATGGCGGGTGTAATCGAACGAAAAAAGATCTCCTATAATGTGTGGGGAGATACTGTCAATACAGCCAGTCGCATGCAATCTCATGGCATTCCTGGGCAAATACAAGTTTCGGAAGCTACCTATGAATTAATCAAGGATGAATTCATATGCGAGCCGCGCGGCACGGTCAATGTAAAAGGGAAGGGAGAAATGAAGGTGTGGCTGGTGATATCGTCGAAGGAAAACCGTTAGAAGATAACTAATGACTCGTGTACGCCGCTGCCATAATCCGCACACGTATTCTTCAGCGTGTCGGCGAGCACGCCGCGCATGTCATGAAGCGTAGGTCAATGGCGTAACTGTAGCGACTTATTCCTCAATCAGGCGATACAGACGCCTCGCAACCTCAAAGCCCTTGAGCTCATGCTCGCCCGCATCGGAGAAGGCCAAGCCTGATCCCTCAAGAAGCGCGACAGTGGGTGAGGACAACCAAACCTCTCCCGGTCCGGCGAGTGACATAATACGCTGAGCCGCGGTGCGGGCCACAATACCTGTCCCGCATGCGATATCCAGAACCTTGTCCCCGGGCCGGATGCGAGCTGCATCAATCACACGGGAGGCCCACTCTTTGATGAGAGCGGGGATGAAAAATTCCTCGTACGCCTCCGCTGTGGCAATCTGGGTCTGCAATTCATTGTCGTTCATTCTCAACCTCGCTTACATAAACAAGTTGGTAGGGAATTCTTTTCAAGCCAACCCGCGCCTCTGCAGAGCTGCGCGAGTCATTGGGCGTAAATCGGCAGCAAAGGTGGAAGTGCGGCGGTAGGTCTTCTCGCTCCACTGGCGGGCCTGCGCATGGTAGTCGTGCATTGACATCCCCCAGGTCGCGTCATCGCATAGGAAGCGGTGAAGTGATTCCGCCAGCAGGGAGGTGTGAGTCGTGGCGTGATCAATTCCCATCCCGCTCCACGGATCCATGACCTGCTGGGCATCGCCAACCAGTGCCCATCCTGGACCATATGGCACGCGTTGATAACAAGGAATATTTCCGGCGCCCTTAACGTCAGCTGCGATCTCTGCCTTGTGCAGTCTTGGGGCAAGCAGAGGGAGCGATGCGAGATGTTCGCGCAGATGTTTTAGCGGTTCTTTCTTGAACAAAGGGAATTCGCTAATTGGCATGCTGACAGCCACCAAAGTCAGGTCCGCGTCAGTGGGGAAAACGTAGGTCAGCGTGTCGCCCACAAAATGATGTTCGGCAAGGGGCAATTCATCGAGTGGTTCGATATCCTGAAAGTAGGTATAGTACATACAGCGGCGGACCGGGAATTGCGTCTCATAGGCGGGTTCGAGGGATTTTGCAAGCGTTGAGTAAAACCCATCCGCGCCAACGACGACCCGTGCGCTTGCCTCGTGCATCCCATCTGCTCCCTGCCAACGAACGCCTGTCACACGATCATCGCGCCGGATCAAATCCCTAACGAGCGCGCCCTGGCGGATTTCTATGCTTGGTTCTTGTTTCGCTCGCTGAAAGAGGATCCAATCGAGCGTGATGCGCCGCTCGCAGAGGAAGAAGCGAAGGTAATCTTCGGAGGTATTGACTGGCTCGCTGATCACATGACCATCAATATAATTCCAGACCGTTGTCAGAGGCGGAGCGGCGGACTTGACCTTATCCAGCACACCTAAGCGTTCAAAGACTCGCAAGGCAGGCGCGCGAAAGAAGTGTGTGGAGAGTGTGTCGCTGGGGAAATGTGCCTTTTCCAGCAAAAGCACACGGTGTCCTTGCTGTCCGAGCAAAGCCGCAAGCACTGATCCTGCAACTCGTGCGCCGACGATGATTACATCATAGTCCATATATCTCTCAACCTTTGATATTAAGTCGTTCGGGCCGCAATTCGGCGTCCACCTCACGACCAATGCGCAGCACGATTTCCGGCAATGCCTCAATATCTGCCAGCGAGCTGCGGAAGTTAACGATGCAAGCACGCAGGGTAAATTTCCCATCAATCACTGCGTTTGAGAGATAAGCCTCTCCGCTATTTTGTAGACGGGTAAGCAATTCAGTATTCAATTGATTCAGATATTCTTCCACACTATCAGACGTTATTTTTAAATTAGATGGGACATAGCGAAACGTTGTGATACTCAGCGAATGTGTGAAGGCCTCCAGTTCGGGTTTTTGCGCGACAAGTTCATGGAGCGTCTTCGCCAGTTGAATATCATCGGCGAGCATTTGTTCGTAGCCTTTACGCCCAGCCTGTTGTAATGCCAGCCAAACCTTCATTGCGCGAAAGCCGCGCGAGTTCTGTGGACCGTAATCAAGATAGTTGATGGCTTCCACACCAAAGTGATAATACGGCGGGTGATAGGCAAATGCTTCACGCAGTTTCTCAGGGTCGCGCACCAACGCGCAACCTGCCTCAAGTGGCGCGTAGAGCCATTTATGTGGATCTACCGCCACAGAGTCTGCTTGGCTCAAGGCGCGAAGTTCAGGCGATGCATCGGGGAGCATGGCGGCGAATCCACCATATGCTCCATCCACATGGAACCAAAGTTCCTCTTCGCGGCAGAGCTTTGAAATCTCTTCTAGATCGTCGATTGCACCCGTGCTGACCGAGCCCGCTGTTCCAATCACAATGAATGGCTGTTCACCTGTTTTCTTATCGGCCCGAATTTGGTCCCGCAAGATTTCGAGATCCATTCTTAATTCTTTATATGTTGGAATCCATCGGATGTTGTTGGTCCCAATCCCCGTCATGTCCGCGGCTTTCTGCACCCAGGTGTGGGTTTCCTTGGAACAATAAATGCGCAATTGCTGCGTTTTGCTTCCATGCAAACCCATGGCGCGTACGTCCCAGCCTGCTTTTGCCTGGCGCGCGGCCAGGAAACAGACGATGTTCGCCATGTTACCCCCACTGACCAGAAGCCCGCCGCAATCGGTCGGAAAACCAAGCAACTCCGCGATCCAGCGTACAGTTTGAGCTTCGATCTCACTTGCCATGGGGGAGAGGAACCATGCACCTGTATTTTGATTGATTGCCGATGCCAGCAAATCGCCTAGGATTCCAATCGGCGCGGCGGCCGAGGTGATATAGCCCCAAAAGCGTGGGTGACTATTGAAAAGGGAATGATCGAACAAAAGATCAGTGGCATAATTCATTAATTGAGCAGGATCCGTTCCAATGTCCGGCAAGAGACGGGATGCATCCAGCGCTTTACGAATATCAGGCGGCGATTTGCCTGTTGTAACCGGATGTGCAGGAAGCGAATCCAGCAGGTCTGCGATTCGATCGACCAGATGGTGTCCAATGGTGCGGAATTCACCGGGATTCATTTCGATTGGCACGGTACGATGTTTCTTCATCATTTCTCCTAACGTAGACCTTCAAATAAGTCAGTCTCACGGGCGCGGCCACCATTCACCAGGCTAAGGGCACGATAATATTCCTGCGTTCCCCACAATCCTTTGTGATGTTCGGCCGAGAGATGTTCCAATGGACCGTAAGCAGAGAGTTGAGACTTGTGACAAGAGACCGCCTTCCATACGGTCGGCCAGTAATCGGCGGTGTCAATGATGGATGTGATGGCCCAATCGGGCCAGGGAGTAGTGCGACGTGTCGCTCCATCTATGTGCATGACAAGTTCCCCGAAGACGGATTCATATGCATCGAATTTGCCTTTTGGCCAGGCCATGTAATACAGTTTTGTGACACTATGCGGAGAAGCTGAGTCGAGGGTATTCGGATCCGCCGCGGCAAGAACAGCCGCAGTTGTAAACTGACAGATGGCAATATGGTCAGGGTGCCCATAAGCGCCGTTGGGATCAAAAGTGATGACCACATCAGGCCGTATTTCTCGCAGGTAGGAAACGATCTTCGCTACTGCTTCCGCTGGATTTGCTTGATCAAGGTCACCATCGATGTAATCAAGGAACTTCACGTTGCAGATGCCAAGTTCTTTTGCGGCATGGAGCAATTCAGCTCCCCGTATCTTCCCAAGTGCTTCAAGCCCGGGATACTCTTTTTCATCCCCGAACCAGCCGCGCTCGCCACGCGTGGCAGTAACCAGATGTGTTTCTATTCCCTCTGCAGCGTATTTCGCCAGCGTGCCACCCATACCGAGCGATTCATCATCGGGGTGGGCCAAAACACACATTAACCGCAATGGCTCATTCATACCTCTCTCCTCGATAGACTTAAAGGACTACTCTTTCACCTGCTCCATAGCGCGTAAAATCCTCCCGTGTTCGATGTTGGGTGACAAAGCCGCGTCCGTGTACTTCCCACGTTCCATCCATGTCAAGGGCGACTAGGGCCGTATACTCATCTATACCAATCAGGGTCGACCCTGTTTGAAATATGTCCGAATCAAGCCATCTGCGTGAGAACCAGGGACGGTCGAAATGCGGCGCAACGATCTTGCTGTCCAGCCAACCAAGTCCTTGAATCAACGGAGGTACGGGCGGATCCCACTCGGGCGGCGCGCCAGTCTCCCAATATTTGCCCACATCCTCAAGCAGTTCGGGCGTAATGACAATCGCCTGCGTGCCCATCATCATTGCTCCTGCACTTGCCCCACTAATCAGCACGCCGCGCTCTTTCGCGGAAAGCAATGCTTGCATCACTTTTGTGCCCTGTAAAATCGGAAATGCCACGTGCGCGTACCCGCCACCCAGATAAACCCAATCGGCGTCTGCAACTTGTTGAGCATAATGTGGATCATTCGCGCTCTCGCGATCTATGACTCGCGGGGTATCCACATTTGCACCCAGAGCCGATAATTTTTCGCGAGCCAGAGTGCACCAGTGTTCAACAGTCTCACTTCCGTCTTTTGCCGCAGCAGTTGGGAGGAACGCCACCCTCGGCTTCTTCCGCAGAAAGGCGGCAAAGCTTGTATGAACATGCTGAAAATCATCTGAAAATTCCTCTCCGCCAATGAGAGCAAGATTGTTACGCATTATGATC
>DASWKT010000361.1:0-8820 GCA_036396515.1 Anaerolineales bacterium
ATTTGCCTAATCTTTTCGACCCGTCGCGCCAGCCTCTCCCCACCTGGGTCATCGCCAATGTAACGCGCGCCCAGAAACGCTTTCACCAATGTGACGGCCAGCTCGGGTCCGATCACGCGCCCGCCAAGACATAGCAAATTCATATCGTCATGCATAACCCCTTGCGCGGCGGAATATGTGTCATGACAAATCGAAGCGAATATGCCCTTCATTTTGTTCGCAGCAATGCAGGCACCAACTCCAGAGCCGCAGACCAGTATCCCGCGCTCGGCTTCCCCCTTCTGAACAGCGATTCCCACCTTTCGGGTGATATCAGGGAAATCCACAGGCTCAGCACTGTTGGTGCCCATATCAATCGGCTCATGGCCTGCCTTGCGAACGGCCTCAAGCACAGTCTGTTTCAGCGGGAATCCCGCATGGTCAAATCCGACAGCGACTTTCATGAATGCTCCTATCATGTCATTGCGAGGGCGCTAGCCCGAAGCAATCTCCATCTTTGCAAGGGGATTGCTTCGCCGCTTTGCGGCTCGCAATGACATTCATAGTAACTCTTTCGCTCTCGCAACCACATTCTCAACGGTAAACCCAAAATTCTCGAAGATGATTTTATAGGGAGCGGATGCGCCGTAATGGTCAATGCCAATGATGGACTTAGCGTATCGTTCCCAGCCGAGTGTGGCTCCCGCTTCGACAGCGAGTCTAGCCGTGATACTTTTCGGCAACACCGACTCACGATATGCCTCATCCTGTTTTTCGAATAATGCCCAAGAGGGGAAGGACACCACGCGCACACCGCGACCTTCATCTGCCAGCTTTTGCGCAGCTTCGTAGACCAGGCTCACTTCAGAACCCGAAGCGATCAGGATAATTTCTGGCTCGCCAAAATCTCTCAATACATATGCGCCTTTTTCGAGTCCTGAGGCAGGCGCAGTCACAGAGCGATCAAGGATCGGAAGGTTCTGCCGGGTCAGAGCCAGGGCAGTCGGTCCATCACGATGGCTGATGGCAAACTTCCATGCTTCAGTAACTTCATTCGCATCCGCAGGCCGGATCAGGACCAGATTCGGCATGGCACGCAGACTGGGTAAATGCTCAATGGGTTGATGCGTCGGCCCGTCTTCGCCGAGCCCCACACTATCGTGTGTAAACACGAAGATCGTAGGGATGCCTGATATCGCCGATATGCGGATCGCGGGACGCATGTAATCAGAGAAGATCAGGAACGTCCCACCATATGCGATCACGCCGCCGAATAAATTCAAGCCGTTCAACGCTGCGGCCATCCCATGCTCGCGCACTCCGAATCGAATATAACGTCCCGTCCGGTTCTCTTTCTGGAAATCACCTGCTTCTTCGAACTTGGTATTGTTGGAAGGAGTCAAATCCGCCGAGCCTCCAACCAGTTCCGGAAGTTTTGCGGATAACACATTTAACACTTTGCCAGAGGCAGTACGCGTTGCCACACCTTTCGCATCCGGGGCAAAGGATGGCAAGCCACTGTCCCATCCTTCAGGAAGTTGACCCTTTAGGCGGCGATCCAGCTCCGCGCCCAAGTCCGGATAGGTACTCTTGTAAGTATCGAAGCGAAGCGTCCAGTCCTCTTCAGCTTCACGGCCTTTATCAATCGCGCCACGATAAAACTCGAGCACTTCCCCCGGGATAAGGAAACGCGGCTCGAGCGGCCATCCAAGATTTGCTTTTGCGGCATTCAATTCCTCATCCCCAAGCGCCTCACCGTGAGCTTTGGCTGTTCCCTGCTTTTTTGGTGCACCAAACCCGATTATGGTGCGCACCGCAATGAGCGATGGACGCGGATTATTTTTTGCGGCGCGGATCGCTTCATCAACAGCATCCACATTATTGCCATCTTCAATCTTTTGCACATGCCATCCATAAGCTTCAAAGCGCGTAGCGCGGTCTTCGGTGAAAGCCAGGTCGGTCGATCCATCAATCGAAATGTGATTGTCGTCATAGAGATAGATGATCCGCGCCAGTTGTAAATGGCCCGCCAGTGAGGCGGCCTCGGATGAAACGCCTTCCATCAAGTCGCCATCTGTGACAATACCATAGATATAGGATTGAACAATCTCATGACCAGGCTTATTGAAAATCGCCGCAAGATGCGCCGCGGCAATTGCCATGCCCACGCCTTGACCAAAGCCCTGGCCTAATGGCCCAGTCGTGGTTTCAACACCCGGGGTTAGTCCATATTCAGGGTGACCCGGAGTCCTGCTCTCCCACTGGCGAAAATTCTTAATCTCGTCGAGTGGGAGATCATAACCCGTCAGATGCAATAAGGAGTAAAGGAGCATCGAACCATGCCCACCAGAGAGGATGAAGCGGTCGCGACCCGGCCATTTCGGGTTGTGCGGGTTATGGCGCAGATGACGAGTCCATAAAGCGAAGGCCATCGGGGCGGCGCCCATTGGGAGCCCAGGATGACCCGAATTGGCCTGTTGAACGGCATCCGCAGCCAGAAAGCGAATGGTATTGATCGCACGGACTTCAAGATCGTTTGTCATATGTAACCTACTCAAATGGAATACCCCATTTTACCATCAGGGCAATGGAGATATAATCGTAAACGAACTATAACATATTCGGAGAATGCACTTGCACCCCTACTCTTCTATCGCAGAGCAGTTTGCCGCGTATAGGCAGGTCATTGATGTACACGAATTTGGCAATGGCAATATCAACGACACCTATTTGGTCACGATCGATAGCGATTCGGCTGAAGAAAGACAATTCGTATTACAGCGCATCAATACCCAGGTTTTCAAACAACCCATGCTCATCATGCAAAACATGCGCGCCTTCACAGAGCACATGCGCAGGCGCGCACGCGAAGAGAGGCATCGCTGGGAAATGCCGCGTGTTCTTCCAGCAGTTGATGGGCAGGATTTTCATCTGGATTGTGAAGGAAACTTCTGGAGAGCGATCAGTTACGTTCATGGTGCGCAATCATTCGATACCATCAAAGATATCGATCATGCGCGTGAAGTTGGTTACGCGCTTGGCACTTTTCAGTATCTTATTAGTGACCTGCCCATCGCGAAGCTCGCCGACACACTCGAAGGTTTCCACATCACGCCCCGCTATCTTCTAAACTTTGACAGGACTTTCTCGCAAAACGGATTCAAATCCAACGCGGAAGTCAGGCATTGTCTTGCCTTTGTTGAGCAAAGACGCAGTTTTGCAGCTGTGCTCGAGGACGCGCGTGAACACGGAAGGCTTGGGCTTCGCCCAGTCCATGGCGACCCGAAGGTGAATAATGTGATGATTGAGCAATTGACTGGACGCGCCATCAGCCTTGTGGATCTGGATACCGTCAAGCCGGGATTGATCCATTACGATATTGGCGATTGCATGAGATCAGGATGCAATCCCCTGGGAGAGGAAACCGATCAATGGGAATCGGTTCATTTCGACCCGGAAATTGGCGCGGCGATCCTGGAAGGCTATCTCACTCAGGCGCGTAACTTCTTAACAGAATCCGATTATGAATATCTTTTTGATTCAGTGCGCTTGCTTACGTTTGAGCTTGGTATACGCTTCTTTACAGATCATTTGGCAGGAAATGTGTACTTCAAAGTAAAACACCCCGAGCACAACCTGCAACGAGCGCTCGTCCAGTTCAAATTAACTGAATCGATTGAGGCCCATGAAGCCGACATACGGAACATCATCCAGACCGTGGCCCCGCGCCCAATATGATCGGACAATCCTTTTCATTGATTCCCTTTCCCGATCCAAGTACTCCCGACATAACGATCACAGGCAAGATTCTTCGTCGGAATAACTTACTTACAATTCACTATGGGCTTGCCGGGAAAACAGGGGACATTTTTCTGCCGGCTTTATCAGTTAATCCCACACGCAAAGACGATTTATGGAAATTCACCTGCCTTGAGTTTTTCCTGGCTGTCAAACGTTTGCCGCAATATTGGGAATTCAACCTTTCCCCTTCGGGAGATTGGAATGTCTATCATATGGATGCCTACAGGAGAATCGGTTTCAGGGAGGAGACATCAATTCGACGATTGCAGTTGGAGATTCAGGGGCTTTCAGATGACTTTTTGTTGAATGTTGCTGTTGACCTGAATCCCATTATCCAAGCTGAGCAGATTTTGGAAGTTGGGGTTACAGGGGTCATCCAAACCAAAGAGGGAAGCGAAACGTACTGGGCCCTTTTGCATCCCGCGCCAGAAGCGGATTTTCATTTGAGGGAGAGTTTTACCGTCAGTGTTTGAGCCGGCAAATGGAAAAAATGGCAAATCGTGATGATTCGATGGGAAGACGGGAAAAACTGGCGAATTTCGCTGCAATTTGTCTTTGGATCATCACCAGCCTGACGATGGCCGTTATCGCATATTTTGTGCATGGACAGGATTTCCGCGGTTATTATGCGGCGGCTCGCGTACTGCTCGGTGGAGGCAATCCTTACGATTACTCTCAGGTAGCTGCCGTGCTCCTTGATGTCACCGGCCGAGCAGGAAACAACCCTTTTTATTATCCACTTTGGTTCGGCTGGTTCGTTGCGCCACTGGCATGGATACCGTTTCAGCTTGCCCGAGCGCTCTGGATGCTATTCAACTGGACAGTATGGTCGATTGGATTAGTGCGACTACAGCAATTGCTGGGCTGGCCACCCAAAGGTTGGCGTAACTGGCTTATGAATCTGCTGGCAACCTTTGTCTTCGCCTGGATGACCTGGAAATTTGAGCAGACCGGTATTTTGTTATTTGCAATGATGGTTGAAATTTTGTTTGCATACAGAAAGCAACATTGGAATCGAATGGGCGTCTATCTTGCCCTATCACTGATAAAACCAAATATTATGCTCTTGCCCGTGGCGACGCTGGCAGCCTGGTTAATCCGTCAAAAAAACTGGCGTCCTGTGCTTGTTATGCTTGTGATATTGATGGGATTGATCCTTGTCACAACCCTAATGACACCCGATTGGTATCAGCCAATATTTCGAGCGAACTTCGGGCAAGGACTGACAAATGTCCTCGATGGACCCAATCAGGTAACAGGAACTCGGCTGAACACAACTTTATTGGACTGGATGAAAATACTGCTTGTTTCGAGAGATCTGCGCAATCTACTGTATGCAGTCCTGGTGCTAATTGGATTACTGATTGTTGCCCTTACTGTCTCGAAATCGCAGAGCATCATGCAGGTAACAATCATTTCAGTGCTCATTACTTTTGCAATCACGCCCTATGCCTTGCAGTATGATTTTCCCCCACTGACAATTGTGTTATTCTGGTCAACAGCGCTGGCGAATTATGCGGCCTCTAAAAAGATTCCGTTGCTGATCATTTCGTCTATCGCAAGTGTACTGATTTGGGAGCGCCCAATCTCAGCGGGGTACTGGATCGTAATCGGGCTATGTGGACTAGCTATTTGGAGTTGGCAAGTGAATAAGAATAAAGAGATCCCACAGAATCTGTTATGAACTCAATTTAGCTAAGCTTCGATTTGTTCCTTTGGTTGGACCATATTATCCGGAAACCTCTCAATTTGCCCAGGTCGGTTGACTGTCATCCATGCTACATATGCCGCAACTAAGGCATCCAATTCTTTGGGGGTGTACAGGATTTCGAGCGGGAGAATCCCCTGAATCAACTTGTAGCGAGTGATCTCTTCGAAGAATTCCATGGGATCACGTATCTGCAAACCCCGATCGTACAGGACCAACGCGCGCTGAATACGTCCTTCGAGCGTTCGCCGAGATAACAATTTTTTCTGGAGGAGGGCGCTAAATGCTTCATTAGCATCAGCCTTAAACCATTGACGGGTTTCGTTCTGCGAGGGGTAAGGTCGAAATGACAGATTCTCAAGCTGTTCATAGAACATTGCATTTGTATTTACGGACTTTGCACTTTTGGGTTTTGAGTTGGCTGTGACACAAACTGTCGCTGGGTCCAGTTCAGAAAGAACCTCGCTTATATCTTTTATCTCCCTAATCGTACGCGTAATCAAATCCAAATCATCGTCGAGCAAGGCAAGTGTGAAAGGCTTGCGACCATAGGAGAGATGCACACCAACGAAGGCAGAATTTGAAGTCGTCATAGGATTCGTAAGAATCGACTGGAATAAACCTACAATACCAGTGTAGCCGAAAATGGAGACTTATGCAACAAAATCAACGCCGAATCATCTATTCGATCATTCTACTCCTTGGGCTTGCATGGACTTTGGCAAGTGCAGACAAGTCGGAGACATCTACATCGGGAAAGATCCCTGCACCTCAACAGGGATTTCTGGCACCTGACTTCAATTTGAAAACACCCTCGGGCGAATCTGTAAAACTATCCGATCTGCGTGGGCAGGCTGTGCTCGTTAATTTATGGGCAACCTGGTGCCCGCCGTGCAGGGCTGAGATGCAAACGATCGAAAAAGTTTACAATGAATATAAAGGCCAAGGTTTCACAGTTCTTGGCGTCAACATGACTTATCAGGACGACCCCCTTGCAGTGATGCCGTTTGTCAATGAGCAAGGGCTCAGCTTTCCAATCCTGCTGGACGAGACAAGCGAGATGGCAACTGCGTATCAACTGCGTTCACTTCCGTCATCCTTTTTTATTGATCGAAATGGAATCGTCAATGAAGTTGTTATCGGCGGTCCTATGGCGGAGGCATTACTCCGCACTCGTGTTGAGGATATCTTAAAGTGACATTCCGTTGGTTGAGTAGGCGGCAGTGTTCTTCGGCCGACGTACACTTGCACCTGGCGTACACCGCCCGTGATTTGCTTAGCAAATCAGGCAGGTGTACGCCAAGTGTCACTCAAGGGCACTCAGCCAGCAATTTGGTATAAATTATATGATCGCACTTTTCCTCTCTATCTTTGCACCACCTCGCCATCTTATCTTGCTTGTCGCAGCGTTGTGGATCGGTCTTGCCCTTGCTGAAAAACGAACCGAACGACATAACCTTTCCAGGGATGCACTCAATAGCCTTGTTTATTACAGCATTCTCGGATCTATCATTGGCGGACGCATACTTTATGCACTAAAGTATTTCTCTGTATTCACGCAAAGCCCTCTTAGCCTCTTCTCGCTTAACCCCGATCTTTTCGATCCGATCGGCGCGCTGATGGTTGCTCTTCTTGTCGGGTTTGTTTATGGTCAAAGAAACGGTCTCGCGCTCTGGCGCACACTCGATGCTCTCACACCACTCTTCGCCACGCTCGCCATTGGATTATCTCTCGCTCACTGTGCCGCGGGCACCGCGTTTGGAAGCCCGACAGATTTGCCGTGGGGAGTTGATTTATGGGGAGCGACTCGGCACCCAAGCCAGGTTTATGAGCTTATCGCATCGTTCTTGATCTTCGCGCTGATCTGGTTCCGAAAAACTGATTCACCCCCGGGTATTGCCTTCCTTACTTTCGCCGCACTGACAGCCGGGTCTCGTCTCCTACTGGAAGCCTTTCGCGGAGACAGCACATTGATCTTTGGCGGTTTACGCCTCGCGCAAATTGTTGCGTGGGTGGTGCTGGCGATTGCGTTGTTTACAGGCGAGACAATTAGAAAACAAGAGATTGGGGATTAATATAAGCTTACCTTGTACAATACCTTCGCCACTTATGAAGTAGAAACTGGTTGCAAAACGGGATGAACCCTGCCCAAACGGGCAATTTGCTCAAAAATCTCGGCCAATAAAATGGCATCAGGCTTTTGCGGAAGCAATTTTATTGTCTCGGAGACGTATCGGCAACCGCGATAATGAGACTTCAAATCCAGAATGCTGAATTCGGGATTGGTCTGCCGAAAACGACGCAGCAGGATGGAAGTGAAGTTCACCATAAAGAAAGACACGCCGAAGGCGGGCGGCATTGGTCACAGCCACTTCCTTGACGTTCATAAAATCATCCAAGCCCCAATATTGCTTGGCGTCTCGGAAGTTGAACTCAATTTGAAAACGCAGGGTGTAGAAATCAATGATCTTTTCAGAGGACAACTTCAAATCTGTGCTGAACAAAATCACATGAGCCTGAGTTTTTGTGGAAAGATTGGTTTTCAGGACAACCACTACATTGATGGGG
Source organism: Anaerolineales bacterium (assembly GCA_036396515.1). GTDB lineage: Bacteria > Chloroflexota > Anaerolineae > Anaerolineales > Villigracilaceae > Defluviilinea. Next base: position 8,057 of record DASWKT010000361.1, read on the forward strand.
AAAGCAAATTCTTTGTTGAGCAAAGTGGCTTGATAAATCCGTGTATGAATGCCGTTTTCCTTTTTATCGCTTTTCAGATATTTCCTTTTCATCTTGCGCACGTCTACTTTATCGCCATACTTGGGATGAGGCCCGCGCCCACGATATTTTCCCGTGAAGTGTTCGTACAGCGCCGCATCCCAGCGCAGTTTGGAAACGAAGTGCAGACCTGTTTGCAGAACCATCCAGGCGCTGGGATAATTCCCAAAATGACCATCCATCACCAGATAAGAAATGGACAGCACAGCCTTCCACATCGCTAAAAATGCCTGTAAAACGGGCTGAATCCGCAATAACTCAGGGCTCAGCGTTGGTTTTTCATTTTTCTGGTTCTTGCTTCCTTTCGGACGACCCACAGACCGTTTCGCTGCTTTCGCTGGCTTCTCTTTGCCCGTTCTCTTTTGCCTTCCTTCTGGCTTGACCATTTGAACGACTTGGATCGGATAGGATTGCCGCTCCCGAACATCGATCAATGAAAACACAAAAAAGGATAACCCTGGAATCACGCGTTGTTGCAAACTCGAAAAGAAACGTCCAAGCCCATACGTCTCTTTGCCTGCTTTGCCAAATACCACTTCGTCTCCCGCCGCAATGTATGCATGCTTTGGTTTCCATAACCAACTCGTGAAGAAGATCCACATAATTTGCAGCCACAACATCTTGCTGTGATACCAGCGCTGGATGGTTCGATAACTTCCGCCTGCTTCTGTCCAGCGCGCGATTTC
>DASWKT010000362.1:0-3008 GCA_036396515.1 Anaerolineales bacterium
TGATTTGGAATAGATCATCGCGCTGAGAGGAGGGATAGTGATTGTCTATCCCGCAGTCGAAGCGCGGCTGACATAAAAACTGTTCTTGACATACTGCCCTTCGACTTCCGCCGCGAAGTGCGCGGCGTCCGCTCAGGGCGAATAATTGAATCAAAAAAGAGGAGCCCGATTTTTCAGGCTCCTCATTCTTCTTTCCTCTTTCTTTGAAAACCCTAACTCTTCAAAAACTCTTCCAGTGCCGCCTTGCTGATGCGGTACGCATTGCCCATCTTTTTAGCTTTCAGGCTATTATCGTTGATCGCTGCAAGCACATCTTCTTCTGAAACCTTCAGGATCGACGCGGCCTCAGCCGGCGTCATCACATCCGGAATGCCTGCCGCAGTTTTTGCGCCACCGCCAGACTGCTGCTGCATTGCGCCAGACGTGGCTTGTTGCATCAGATTGCCAATCCCCATACCGGCGCCAATCCCAGCCGTTAGCCCCGCGCCGCCGCTTGGGTTCTGTGCCGCATCGCGCATGGCATCCGCGGCCTGCAGTTGAGTATAGGTGGCCATATCGAGCATACCCATGTCGCGCAATTCCTGTGCAGACTTGCTGGACGGTTTCAGATTGCCGATATAGAACGTCTTGAGCGCCATGCCAATAGCTTCGAAATCATCCTGCGCCTTTGCACGCACCGCTGCACCGATCTCTTCAGTCAGCCCGATCAGTTCTACAACGCTGCTGGCAGCCGTGGTTTCGCCCAGGACATCCTGCAGTTTGGAAAGCAAAATGCTCCTCAACCGTTCCTCAATCTCGATAGTGCGATACGTGCCCCGGGTCCCAACTATCTGAGTGACGAACTGCTGGGGGTCCTTTACCTGAAACGAATATGAGCCGAATCCCTGAAGTAGAGCGACACCCAATCCCATGCCCGGGTTGCGGACAATGATAGGCTGCGGTGTTCCCCATTTTTCGTTTGCGAATTCCCTCAACGAGACGAAATATACTTCCGCAGGGAAGGGTGTCCGGCCATTAAAAGCCTTGCCGATGAAATCAATCAGCTTGGGGATATTAGCCGTCGTGATTGTGTGACGTCCTGCCCGAAACACATCCAGCGCATTCCCATCACGAAAGAAGACCGCTGCCTGTGATTCGCGCACGATCACCTGCGAGCCGATGCGGTAATCGCCGATTCCCTGCTCAGGGAAACGATGGACGATCTCATCCTTCATTTCGTTTGGATATTCAATGACGTCAAAAATTCTGGCCATGATATTTCTCCTTTGAAAGTTGTAGCGAATTCATTATAGTCCATGCACAAACGCGCTACAAGAACCGTTTTTCTTATTTACGTACGCAGAAAGGCACTAAAGGTCTCAATGCCTTCCGCGCAAAACTCAGCCTTTCATCACCTTCCCCGTGCCTCTATCCCTTACCATAAGCACTTCGGCCATGATGCTGACCGCAATCTCCTCTGGCGTTTCCGCGTTCAATTCGAGACCCATCGGCGAATGGACGCGCGCAATCTGCTCTTCGGGTACGCCTTTCTCTTTCAACGCTTTGACAGTTGTCAGCCATCTGCGCTTCGACCCGATGACGCCAATGTACGCGGCGTCTGACTCAAGCAGACTCGGAAGACCCTGCGCGTCGACGCTGGAGCCGCGGCTGGTGATCACCAAATAAGTCTGAGGCGTCACCTTGAGATGTTCGGTTAACTTCCCCATTTCAACGGGAAAATACGCGTCCGCCCCCGGCACGGACTCAGGATTAGAAAACTCCGGGCGGTCATCGCTCACCGCTACCCTGAATCCCAGCCACTTCGCCAGATGGACAACTGCCTTGCCGACATGTCCGCCGCCGATCACCACGATCATTGCAGGGGGAAGGATGGGTTCCACAAACACCTCCACGGTTCCGCCACACACGCCCGGGTCGCCACGCGAAGGGTCGGACATTGTATAGGATAGCGTCTGGGCGTTGCCGTTCTTCAAAGATTCGATAGCGGCCTTGATGACGCGGCTTTCCAACTCTCCACCGCCGACTGTGCCGATGAAGCGATTATCCGGATAGACAAGCATCTTGCTGCCCACATGTCGCGGCGTGGAACCTTCGCTGCTGATCACAGTACACAGAGCAGCGGATTCGTTGTTCTTTTCGATTTCGGAGAGGGCTTGGTAGATAGAAAACATACTCCTATTATATGTCACCCTGAGCGAAGCGAAGGGTCTCGTTCATAGAGTGAGGAATCTCTACCATGGTCATGCACTGCTCACGCCGCAGTCTCGAAGATGCCGCGCAGCGGTACCGGCGGCGATTACCAATTAATTCCAGCGCCGTACGCTGCGCGCTGCGCTGGGAGCATGGTTGAAAGTATATGGTTTGTCAGTCTTGACTCTCCAGCAAGTGATTCTCAAGCCGGTCCATCGCTTCCATGAATGATTGCTCCAGGTCAATATCCTGTATCTTCGCAAGAACAATGACCGACCACAGACAGTGAGCTAATTGAGCTTCAAGTTTCTCCTTGCTGTTGGCAATTTCACGCTTACCATGTTCCGCCATTACAAGCTTGACCAAGTTATTTACATCCCCGGCAAATCCCTGTGCAATGACTTCACTCGTTGAAGGCGTGCCATAAAGTTTTTTCTCTTTTTCTTCATACTGCCTGCGAAGGTCCATGGCCCTATGAAGTAACTTTTGAAATTCCATTATCTCTCCAGTAATCCCAACACGACAGGTAACAACTGCTTCTTTCTTGAAACCACACCCGGTGCGTCGCGGGTGCCATCGGCGAGAGGGGGATAGGGAAGGTCGTTGAGAATCGGCGGCGGGTTGGAGGAGAGGATGAGCCGGCTTGAGCCGCGCACCACATCGGTAATGAGCAACATGGCGAAGTCCAACCCGCGTTTATCTCGCAGATCGTTGAGCGCTTTTGTCAACGGTTCAAGATACTCGGTGAGTTGTACTAAATCTGTTACCTCAGCTTGCGCGATGGCCAGCTTGAATCCACCCGCTTCGTAAAGTTTGAT
>DASWKT010000363.1:0-19119 GCA_036396515.1 Anaerolineales bacterium
ATAACTGCGCGCAACTTCTTCAAGTACATCGGCAACCCCGATGATGCCTTCACCAATATCCAGGCGGTGCGGCGGTGTTTGGGCTTTGACCGCGTTCTTCTGAACTGTGCATTTGAATTCAAGTCGGGTGAGCAGCTCAGCGATTTGTTTTGCAGTAAGATCGATACCAAGCAAACGTTTGACATCTTCCGTCGTGACAGTGACGGTTGGATCTTTCGGCTTAAGCGGATATTCGTCCACAAGCCCGGGCGCGATCTTTCCTCCCGACCATTGCGCCATGAGTTGCAGACCGCGCTTCACACCCTGTTCTGCCAGGGCAGGATGCACACCACGCGAGAATCTGAATGATGCTTCAGATGGAAGGTTGTGCTGTTTGGCTGTGCGGCGGATGTTGATAAAGTTCCACGCCGCACCTTCGAGCAGAATATTTGTCGTGCTCCTGCCGCGTACACTGGCTTTTCCGCGTGTCATTTCGCCCGGTTTCATCTCGGGGCGTGTAGCATCGAGCACTTCTTTCGATGCATCGTACACCTCGCTCTCCGCGCCACCCATTACCCCGGCGAGGGAAAGCGGCCCTTTTTCGTCACACACAAGCACATTCGTTGAGGTGAGTTTCCGTTCAACGCCATCTAGCGTGATGAGTTTCTCGCCGTCTGTCGCCGCGCGTGTGATGATCTTGATATTCTTCTCGCCCGCGCGCTCTTTGAGCACATCATAGTCAAAGGCGTGCAGTGGCTCGCCCAGATCAAGCATGGCGTAGTTGGTCGCATCCACGATGTTGTTGATGGGGCGAATGCCCGCCAGGCGTAAGCGGCGCTGGATTTCATATGGACTTGGTTTGATTTCCACATCGCGGATCAATCCAATCACAAAGCGCGGGTTAAGTTCAGGGTCAGCAATCTCGATGGAGACCAGTTCTTCAACAGATTCGCCATGGGTTTTGTATTTGAGATTTGGCTTCTTCAGTGCGCGCCCCGTCAACGCCGCGAGCTCACGCGCCACACCGATCACATTGGCATTACGGCCCATATTGGGCACGATACTGATATCAAGCACTGCGTCGCCCATATAGTCTACGAGCGGCATGCCGACGGGGGCATCGTCATCCAGAAGAATAATGCCTTCATGTTCTTCGGAGATACCGAGTTCCTTCTCAGAAGCAACCATTGAGTAAGACTCAACACCGCGGATCTTTGCGCGTTTGAGAGTTGTCAGCACAAGCCCATCGGCGTGACCGTCATAAATCGTCGAGCCTTCTTTTGCATAGGCTACCTTGAGCGGCTTGGGTAATTTGCCTGTGCCTTTCAAATGGAAGATATTCGGCGCGCCGGTTAAAACTGTCTGTTGTTCTTTGCCATCATACAGGTCCAGCAAAGTCAAACGGTCTGCATTCGGGTGCGGCATTACTTCGCGAATTTCAGCAACGACAATCTTCTCACGATCCCATGAAATGCCACTCGTCTTAAATTCATGACGGTCGCCATCTTTGTGTGTCGGCATGGCAAGGCCGGCATATTTGATCTCGTCCACTTCGAGGCCAGCAAGCGTCAACTTGCGGGCAATCTCCTCAACGGATAAGCCGTCAAGGTCAATGTAGTCTTTTAGCCAGGAAACAGGTACCTTCATACTGAGCTCCTATAATTGTTCAAGGAAACGAAGATCGTTTCCCCAGAAATATCGTATGTCATCAATCTTGTATCGCAGCATCAATTGGCGTTCGGGTCCCATGCCCCAGGCAAAGCCTGAATAGCGCGCGGGATCATATCCGCCATTCTGCAACACGACAGGATGAACCATGCCGCATCCAAGAATCTCCAACCAACCAGAATTCTTGCAAACAGCACAACCTTTCCCACCGCAAACAAAACACTCCACATCCATCTCCGCAGACGGTTCCGTGAATGGGAAATACGAAGCGCGGAAACGCGTGCGTACATTTTGCCCGAACATGCGCCGCGCAAAGTCGATCAGCGTCCCTTTCAAATCAGTAAAAGTGATGTTCTCACCAACGACGAGTCCTTCCACCTGGTTGAATTGGATTTCCGAGCGCGCGGTGATCTGCTCATGGCGGAAGCACATGCCAGGCAGCGCAATACGGATCGGCGCTGGGTTATCGGGATTCGTTGCTGCATATTCGCGCATGGCACGAATTTGTCCTGGCGATGTTTGCGTGCGGAGCAAAATCGGATTGTCGCCGCGCTCACCCGCCTCTACATAAATCGTATCCTGCATTTCGCGCGCCGGGTGATGTGGTGGGAAGTTGAGTAATTGAAAGTTCATTTCATCAGTTTCCACCTCACGCGAGGTGTAAACCTGAAATCCCATCTCCGCGAGAATATCCAGCACGCGGCGCAACTGCTGTGTGGAGGGGTGCAAACGTCCAACCTGAACTCCCCGCCCAGGTAACGTCACATCCAGGGATTCTTCTTCAAGAGATTTCGCCAGCGTAGCCGCCTTGATCGCCTCCGCGCGTTCCGTCAAAGCAGATTCAAGCGCGGCCTTCACACGGTTCGCAGCCACCCCGACAACGGGTCGCTCTTCCCTGGAAAGTTTCCCCAATTCGGAAAAGACCATCATCAACGGCGAACTGCGTCCAATGTTCGCAACCCTCCAGGCCTCTAAAGTGGCTTGATCAGTGATCGCATTCAAATTTTCCAATGCGGTTCTTTCAATCTCACTCAATTTATCAATCATTCGTACCTCCAAAAAACGATAACCGGAGTCAACGTCTCCTGACGTTGGAACTTCCGAAGTCGAGAGACTTCGGACTCCATATACAAACAAAAAACCTCCTGTCCCAAATGGGACGGGAGGCGCTTACGCGTCCCGTGGTACCACCCAAATTGACCGTTCTTCAACTCAGAACGTTCCACTTTGTGCCGACCAACATCGACCTCCCTTTTAACGCTGGGATTGCGGCGCAAACTATTTGTAGAGCACAATATATTGTGTCCCTACGTTCACTTGCACGGCTCAAGAGGGAACTTCAACTGGGTTCGGACGAATGCAACTTTCAGCACGTTGGTTGCATATCTCTGGCGGCTTCTGCCAGCCTACTTTCCTCTGTCACGGCCTTTGGTTTGATTACTGTAATTATCTCTGAAACGATTTGTCTGTCAAGAGTATATTCACTCAACAGATCATCGTTGAGCGGTTACTCCTCTCCAAACTGCATCAAGTGCCTGAAGCGCAGTGAGGTTGCGGAGAGTCCAGGCGGTTTGCATCGCATGAACATCGTCAAAATCATTGATTCCGTACGTGAGATGCTCAAGATCAGGTTGCAGCCCCTGATTGGGAAGCGGCTGGATGGCTGACCAAAAGTTCCACAGCGGAACATCATACTCCTGAGCAAGGCAGGCAATCGTCCGATTGATGCCATGATCGCCCTCCAAATTGTCCCCTTTGGTCGAGAGGATGGGAACGACATTTTTCGAGAAAAGGACATCCAATATCTGTCTCATCCCCGCAGCGAACTCATCCTGCCGCCATGCCTGATTGGTTCCGAGCGAAAGGATGGCGAACGCCGGGCGGTGCAGACGCAGTTCGCAACTTAAGGGCGATTCGCCGGATTCGCAAAGATTGAGATCACTTGCAGAGGGATCGAGAAGTAGCTGCGTGTTGAAACCGCGCCTGGCAGCCATTCCAATACGTGCGAAAGATCCGGCAAAATGGTCAATTGCCGGAAGGAGGTCTTGATATGGGCCCAGACCGTAATAAGCTTCCCCAAGATCAAAGGCTGTGAGAAACCATGCCGTCGATATCTCTCCATCGCCAATCTTTGAAAATGCATGTGGATCATTGCCGCTCGCCTGTCCATGCTCATATAACTCATGAGCAGTTTCGCTGACAACCGGAGTTACAGGCAGTGCCTGCCAGTTATCACAAGATAAAGGACGTGGAGTTATGGAGACTTCTATAGTAACAGGAATCATTACAGGCAAGCTTGTGCTCGTTGGTGATGGAGAAGGTGTTCCTGTAACCAGTGCTACTTGAGCGCTGCAAGCCGTAATCGCAAGCATTAGGAAAGTTAAGAATAGAAGGCGGGAGCGATGCACAGAAATTACATATCCTGTGCCTATTTTAACGGCTTACCCCGCGATCGCTCGCGGGGCAGCCAAAGACCAACTCAGAGGGAGGAGAGAGTTTTTTCCAAATGGGCAATTTGATGTGCGCCCAATTAGTTTACATAGGACGGTAATCAGGATTGGTGCCGCACCAGGCGCATGTCGGCTTGTTTATTCCATTGCAGACGAGCGCATTCGAGCAGCGATGAGCAACAATACGCGGGGGCTGCTCGGGCAGATACTCCGAAGGAAGCACGACGAGGGTCTCCAGCGCGATCTCGTGACCAACGTGCTCGCAGTAACGGATCTTGCTTACATACCACTTCTTTTGAGCCATGTGACACCTCCAGGTTACGCTTTTATTGTATGACAGCTAACAAGCGCCTGGTAGTGACAGGCGTCATAAGTTGGGATGACAATCCGCCTATTTTGGATAGGACTTGACCAAATTAAATTTTGCCCCAGCGCCCTGAACCTACTTACTTTCTCTCGAGACGATAAATCCCACCTCTATCCCCGACCAGATAGACCTCACCCGCTTCATCCTGACCAAATGACGTGATATTGACATCCGTATCAAACAACAACTGAACCTGCCAACCGTTGCCCGAGCGGATCAGCCCCCAGATGAGCCCTGTGCACCAGTCGCCATAGAGATAGATTCCATTCCATTCAGGCATCGACCCGCGATACACATAACCACCTGTTACTGAGCAACCGCCTTCTGAATGGCTATATTCAGCAATAGGATCGGTCAAACCATCAGGCGCACTGCCCTCATAATCATGGGCACCCTCACGAAAATCCCAGCCAAAGTTGGTACCGCCTGGAGAACCTGCTTCAAGGAAATCAATCTCCTCCCACTCACCAGCCCCTACATCACCTATATACAGATCATTTGTCAATCTATCAAACGATATACGCCAGGGATTGCGCAATCCATAATGCCAGATCTCATTCCCAAACGGGTTGTCAGATGGAATGGCATAGGGCTCCGCAGAGTCGACATCAAGTCGAAGTATCTTGCCAAGGAGAACTCCAGTGTTTTGTGCATTGCTAGATGGGTCACCTTGCGAACCACCATCCCCAAGACCAGCGTAGAGATATCCATCGGGGCCAAATGTGAGCACACCCCCATTGTGATTTGCGAATGGTTGATCTACACCCAATAATTGCACTTCACTAGCTGGATCAGCCACATTCGGATCACTGAAGACCTGGAAACGCGAGATAGATGTATCACCGTTTTTGTCTGTGTAGTTCACAAAGAAGCGTCCATTTTGTGCATATTGAGGATGAAAAGCCAATCCTAACAATCCCTGTTCGTTACCGCTGCTTCCTACCCGGTCCGCAATATCGAGAAAAGACGCTTCCAGCAGTTGACCCTCTTGAATTATGCGGATACGACCAACTTTTTCCAAGATAAATAAGCGCCCTGATCCATCGGCTTGCAGGTCAACGGGGCGTTGAAGGCCAGAAACCAGCGGTTGCCAGGCGTACGCGTTGGGATCCGGGAATGTCGATGCGCCAGAAGGCGTATCTGTGGGAGGAATTTGTGTCGATGTGGAGGTTGCGGGGATCGGTGTGGGCGAAACAGCGGTGGATGTAACGGGATCAGTTGTCGGCGTGGCAGGAAGCGGGGTACTTGTTTCACTACATGCAGAGAGTGCTAATACCAGTAAAAGCAGTAATCGTTTCATCTACCGCTTGTCATCATCCATATCCGTGGCTTCGGCATCTACCACCTCACCTGAGGAACTATCATCCAAATTGCTCTCAAGCTCCTGCATGTGTTCTTTCACCACATTTGCAGGGCAAAGCTCAACGAAGAGGGTTGAACCGATCCAGAGAATGGCTGCATCATCAAGAGCACCAATGATAGGCAAAGCGATCGCATCAATCGGCCAGAAAAGATATGCCAGTGAAGCAAGCGGCAAAGCCTTGATAAAAAAGTTTACTCGGCGATCGCCCATGAGCCGCGCGATCAGTTTAAGGCGCTTGACGAGATCGCGCATCATGCCGCCCTGTGGGACGACCAATTTGCCAGATTTTCGCTCAGTCATTTTCATCTCCTATATAAATTTAGGTAATTCTAATAATCCAACATATATCGTATGCAATACATTATAAAACACATGTTAGGAATCACGTGCCATTCATATCTATATCATATACGGAATATATCTTTTGAAGTGTCAAATAGATATGGTCAGTGACTTCCCGGGCGGTTGAGACTTTGGAGCTACCGCCGCAATTTGAGATTGTAACGCTGGAAACCGTCCTCACCCCAACCCATCTCCCATTATGGGAGCGAGTACAATGGAAAAATGCCTTATCTGATTGACGGACATAACCTGATCCCAAAACTGGGTTTGCGTTTGGATTCCGTCGACGATGAGATGGAATTGATCAGAATCCTTCAGGAATTTTGCAGACTAGCACGGAAACAGATAGAAGTCTTTTTCGATGGCGCCCCAACGCCTCATGCCGGGACCCGAAAACTGGGCGCCGTTACCGCGCATTTCGTGCGGCTGGGAACAACTGCTGATAACGCCATCCGCAACAGGGTCAAAGGCCTTGGAAAAGGTGCCAAGAACTGGACAGTTGTTTCATCAGACAGGCAGGTCCAGGTAGAAGCACGCGCCGCCCAAGCCGAAGTGGTTTCATCCGATTCATTTGCGAGCCTTTTGAAACAAGCGCGCACTTCTGCTTCAAAACCAACAACTGAACGAAAGCTTTCCAAAGAGGAAGTGGATGACTGGTTGAAGCAGTTTGGAGAAAAGGAATAACTATTTACGGGAGATTGCCACGCCGCCATCCTTTGACTTCGGGCTGAAGCCCTCCGCTCAGGATGCACGCGGCTCGCAACGACCGCGGCATAAGAACTTCGGGGGATAGATTTGGACGAATACTATCAAATTTCTAATAAATTTTTAATGTCATTGCTTTTGATTGGAGGTATAGTAGGTATGCGACACCTGCCCTCCCTTTATTGGTATTGGGTGTCTATCCGCCGCCTGCGGTTTGCATGTCCCCCCCATGCCGACGAGGCGGCGGTTTCTTTTGCGTCCTCCGTCCCCCACGCTTCGACTACGTTCGTTACGCTCCGCTCAGCGCGAAACAAGGGGTATATAATTCAAAACATGAGCACCGTTTACACATTCGTTCGCTCCCCAAATCATGTTTATCCTGATCATCCTGAACGACCTGCACGCCTGGATATTTTAGAACCACGACTAAAATCGTTCGATGCAGAGTTAATCAACACAGAACCTGCTACACGTGAAGAAATTGGCTACATCCATAACCCCACTCTGATTGACACGCTGGAAAAGGTATGCCGCGAAGAGGCGCCGGGAATTATCGATTATGCGCCCACCTATGTAACTCCTTCCTCTTTTGATGATGCGCTCCTCGCCGCGGGCGGAGTGATCACCTGTACGGGCGCGGTACTAAACAATGATGCAAAAAACGCCTTCGCCATCGTCCGACCACCGGGACATCATGCAGAACCGGATCGCGCCATGGGATTTTGTCTTTTCAACAACGTGGCTATTGGAGCACGCCATGCCCTTGCAGGGGCGGACGGCCGTCCGCCCCTGCAACGTGTCGCAATCATTGACTACGACGCGCATCATGGAAACGGAACGCAAGCCGCATTCCTCAATGAAGAACGCGTGGCATTTCTATCCACACACCAGTGGGGGATTTATCCCGGCACAGGTTGGATCGAAGACGCACCTTATGCAAAGAAACGAATTGTGAATGTGCCGCTGCCCGCGGGCGCAGGGGATATTGCTTACGAAAGAGTCGCTGATGAAATCTTCAGGCCCTTTGTAGAAAATTACAGACCGCAGATGATATTCGTCTCGGTGGGCTTTGACGCGCACTGGAGTGATCCGATCACGACCCTTGGATTATCAAGCGCAGGATACTTAACGCTTGCGAGGAAAGTGATCCAGTTGGCGGAAGAACACTGCGACGGCAAGATCGTCTTCGTTCTCGAAGGTGGCTACGACCCGATGAATGTTGCTAACGGCGCTACTGCAGTCTTTGACGCACTGACCAACTCCCAGCTGAGTGAAGCGGCCGCTCTGCGTGATCCAAATCCACGCAAAGAGCCCGACTGTGAGTCACGCATCCAGGAAGTACGCAAGTGGCATGCTTTCTAGTGATCAGCAGGATTACAAATACGCAAGCGGCATGGATTTTCGTGAGTCATCTTTTATAATTATTGCATTCACGAAAAGGAGCACTCCTCATGGCACGCAGAAGAACTCTTGGTTACGTTCAAAACGAATGGACCTGCCCGAACTGTAACACGCGCAATAAAGGCGGCGTCAAGACCTGCGAAAATTGCGGCGCACCACAACCTGAGAATGTACAGTTTGAACTCCCCTCCGAACAAAAGTTTGTAAAAGACGAAACATCCATTAATGCGGCAAAAGCGGGTGCAGACATCCATTGTGGATTCTGCGGCACGCGCAACCCGGCAAATGCTGAGACTTGCTCACAATGCGGCGCGGATTTGAAAGAGGGCAAAGCGCGTGAGGCGGGACGGGTCATGCAAGCAACCCCTCCACAACCGAAAGTTGTCAAATGCGACAATTGCGGAATCGAAAACCCGAGTAGCAACTCCGTCTGCTCGAATTGCGGATCGCCGTTACCGAAAATCCTTGCCCCGGCCATTGCTCCACAAGCAACCGCGGGCATGAACGTTGGCAAACCGATCACACCCAAAAAGACAAACTGGCTGTTGATCGGTGGGATTGTCGCGTTCCTGGCTGTATGTTGTGTTGCAGTCATAGCCTTATTCCTGCCTTCCAGATCCGTGGAAGCCACAGTAGTGGATGTACACTGGCAGACATCTATTCCTGTTCAGGAAATACGCGCAGTGGATTACAACAATGAGCCCGGTGGCCCACCTTCAGATGCTTATGACGTATCCTGTCACGACGAAAGCCGCGACGTCTGTGAACAAAGGACAATTGATAAAGGTAACGGTTATTCTGAAGTGGTGGAGGAATGTCACACAGAAACGGAACAGTATTGTTCCTACACTGTGGATGAATGGAAGACCATCCAAACCTATACCCTCGATGGAAATAACCTTCAGCCCATTTATGACACTCCTGATGTTTCAAGCGGCCAGCGGCTAGGCGATCAATCCGACGATCTGACTGTTACCTTCTCCACTGAAAATGGTGAAGAGACGTATTCACCCGCTTCGATTTCAGAGTTCCAGCAGTTCACGGTTGGGAGCACGTGGACATTGAAAATGAATGCGCTGGGTGGAGTAATGAGCGTAGAGCCGTAAAAGATGAGCGGACAAAAGAACATTCCCACTGCAATGACCAAATAAGATTCGATTTTTGACTATATTTCTCCTGAAGAACAAAGGAACTTGTGTCATATTTTCAGAGTGCATGAACGCGGCAATATTCCTTATAATCAACTTGTGGATAAATCAGTTGCAGTGATTGGCGGCGGACCAGCAGGCTTGATGGCTGCGGAGGTAGTCAGCGCACGCGGAGTGAAAGTGGATGTATATGATTCCATGCCGTCAGTGGGACGCAAATTTCTGATGGCGGGCAAAAGCGGCTTGAACATCACCCACTCGGAGCCGTTCGAACAATTTGTTTCTCATTATGGAAAGCATCGCGCGCAGATCGAACCATTGCTCAAGAATTTCGGGCCCGATGAACAGCGTCAATGGGTGCATGGATTTGGAATCGAGACTTTTATTGGAACATCAAAACGGGTCTTTCCAGTAGGAATGAAAGCTAGCCCATTGTTGAGAGCGTGGTTGAAGCGATTAACTGATTCGCGCGTGAACTTTCACCTACGTCACAACTGGCACGGATGGAACGCCCATCAGTCTCTAAAGTTTGAGACTCCTGAAGGAGAGAAAGCGGTAACCGCAGATGCTACGGTACTGGCGCTTGGAGGCGCGAGTTGGTCAAGTCTTGGCTCGGATGGCGTGTGGGTCCCATGGCTAGAGCAAGCCGGGGTCCGGGTCGAAGCGTTTAAGCCATCCAATTGCGGATTCGACGTAGGCTGGAGTCCACATTTCCGAGAGCGGTTCGACGGTCATCCTATCAAGTCAGTGGTTTTATCGTTCGGGCCATTTCGCCAGCAAGGTGAATTTATCGTGACGAGAGAAGGCGTGGAAGGGGGCTTGATCTATGCGGCTTCAGCAATGATCCGCTATGAAATTTCAGCCCGAGGGAAAGCGATGATCTCTCTTAATATGGCTCCCAACAGATCGCTGGAGTGGCTGATCGAAAAGTTGTCCGACCCGCGCGGGTCACGCACAATGGCAAGTCATCTTGAAAAGACTGTGGGAATCAAAGGCGTGAAAGCAGGATTATTGCGCGAATTTGTACCCAAAGAAGAGTTTGCGAATGCAGAACGACTCGCTCACTTCATAAAAAATTTGCCTATCCCATTGATTGCAACACGTCCGCTGGATGAAGCGATCAGCACTGCAGGTGGTGTGATGTTCGAGTCATTAGATGAAAACCTAATGATCCATTCGATGCCAGGAGTTTTTTGCGCAGGCGAAATGCTGGATTGGGAAGCGCCAACAGGCGGATATTTATTGACAGCTTGTTTCGCAAGCGGATATACAGCAGGGACAGGTGTATTGAAGTGGCTTGATACCTAGCATCTGCTACACCCATACTCTTCAATTGTTTCTTATAAGTGGGTTTTCGTTTGGGTAACAGCACAAAAGAGTATCCATATATTCCACGCCACAGAAGCAGGGGCAAAATGAAACATTCTTCACAGCGCATTGATGCACGGTCGTTTGCTTTGCCTCCTTCCACGGACAATGGTCCTGTTCTCACGCGCTATTTCCCTGTGGAGTCGCAAGGTCGATATCCATGTTTGCGTCGTTGAGTTTTCTGATCTGCTGTTCGTTGTCTACTTCCTAGGGGATCAACGCCTTCAACAACTCTTCGCGCCAGGCTTGGGCTGCCGGGTCATACACCCCGAAGCCTGATCCAAATTCCCAATACGCCCACGCGAACCCATGACGTTCCGCTTCGCGCGTGATGTACTCCGTCCAGCGGACGCGGGAAGCCAGATCTGCCTTTGAGTACGCGCCGAACTCGCCGAGCAAAATGCTGATTTTCTTTGTCTTTGCCCAATCCGCAACTGAATTAAAATGACTCCTGACTTCAGCCTTTTCTGTATCTTTCGCATTCCAGGTTGTGCCAAGCCAGGGATCGCTTCCATCCACCCATTCCGCGCCCTGATGCGTGAAGTGAAACGGCAGATAATAGTGGAACGTCACAATGATATGCTCATCGGCTGGGACCTCGAGTGTTGAAACCCAATCGTAGGCATTCCAACTGACTGGACCGATGATCACACCGCGTTCGGGGTTTGTCTCACGCACGATCTTCAATGCTTCCGCTGAGTATTCATTCCATAACGCCGCGTTGAGCTTGTTATTTGGTTCGTTGAGCAGTTCAAACAAAACACTCGATGGATGATCCTTGTAATGCTCAGAGATTTGCTTCCAGATCCCAAGGAACCTTTGCTTGTGACTCAGAGGATCCTGCGCCATTTCTTCGTAATGATGAAAATCAATGATAACCGTGAGGTTGCGCTCCAATGCCCAGCCAACAACATGATCTACACGCGCGAAGAAGGCAGGATCAATCATGTAAGGAGCCGTCTCATCCGCATCAGCATTCCACCTCACAGGCAAGCGGACAAAGTCAAAGCCTGCCTCTTTGATCAGGTCAAAATATTCTTCCTGGACAGTTAATCCCCATTCGCCTTCATTTGGCGCTTCGAGCATGTTGCCCATGTTGACGCCGCGCTGGAGAAATGGAGTGGTTTCAGGTGTGTTTGTGGGTGGCATAAGAGTCTCCGTTGGTTGAGGAGGAACCTTCGTGAGAATGATTGGCGTGGTTGCTGTGGGCGCGCAGGCAGAGAGGAAAGCAACCAGAAGGATCATGTAAAGTCGGCACATAGATACCAATTATATTTTAGAAATAGATCTATTGACACAGTCAGTGCAGACTTATTGGATTGCGGCAACAGGTCAATTAGGCGGCAGGCAGGCCCAAGTGGACGCGAGTATCGAACACGAAGATGGATACGAGTTGACGGGGATTCCCGTCGTCGCGTTCCTTTTGCAATATAATCGAATCCGTAAGCCCGGCCTTCACATGATGGGACATTTGGCCGAGCCGGATTGCTTGTTCAATGATATGGAGCGTATGGGCGCCCGGGTGACAACGGCCATCCGATGAGTTTCCGGGCGTTCACCAGAAGGAGATGAGAAGATGTCTGGCACACAAATTGGACAAATCACCCACTACTTCGACCACATCAACGTAGCTGCACTCACATTGACTGAACCCCTGCGTGTTGGTGATACCATTCACATCCTGGGTCATTCGACCGATTTCAAACAGCAGGTGACTTCATTGCAGATCGAACATCAAGATGTGGATGAAGCGAAGCCCGGCGATGATGTAGGCATGAAAGTCATTCAGAAAGTACACCCCCACGATAAGGTATTTAAGCTCACAGATGAATAACGCCTTGATTGCCCGTGATAGGCTACTCAATCACGAATCGTATAAAGGCGCTATTCCTGCGCTGGCAGTGCAACGCACACGGCTGATTTATTTACAATTCACGAGGCAGCTCCATCCCTGACCATCCCATTCCCATATATCATCAAGATCATTACCGCTTGCATCAAAACCACCGTACAAGATGATCCGATTTCGCAATGGGTCATACCCCATGGCGGGAGAGCCGCGCTTGGAGGGCGAACTGATGGGGCTGAGTTCGCGCCAACTGCCTCCAGTCAAGACCCACGTCTTATCGGTGAGCGAGGAAAACGTCGAAGATGACGTAGCCCCGCCAAAGATATACAGGGCGTTTGCATTTGTGTCATATGTCATGCCAAAATGCGAGAGATTCCCGGGGCCCGGAAAGTCCACTTTCTGCCAGGCACCATCCTTCCATACCCAGAATTCGTCGGTTACGGTGCTTGCATAGCCTCCATAGAGAAGGATCTGCTCATGGCTTGGATCATAGACGAAGCCGAAGTGACCGCGGCTTTCGGGACCTTCCTCACTGAGCAGCTTCCATTCCTCTCCGTTCCATGACCATGTTTCGTTGACAGGATTCTCGGACTCATCCAGGCCGCTAAAGAGAATGGATTCTCCGCTCGATGCGTCATAGACCATCTTGACATGATCGCAAGCCGTCGGAGGCTGGGCATCTTTTTTCGTCCAGGACTGTCCATCCCATTCCCAGGTCTCCTGGCTGCACGTACCCAACTCAACTGGCCGGCCACCGTAGAGGACGAGCACATTCCGCTTCTCATCATATGCGGCACCACCCAGGATGCGCCCTGGTGAGCCACCTTCTGTTACTCGTTGCCACTGCGTTCCATCCCAACCCCAGATAATACTCGGGGTCTCCTTGCTCGGATCCGGAACACAGTTGACCAAAAGCATTTGCTGCAACTGTGTGTGATAGATCAGATCCGCTCCCTAGCACGGAGGTGGGTTTTCAACGATTCGTGTGAGAACGCGTGTTGGTACAGCAGTGGGAGTAACGGCTAGCAGAGTAGAAGGAGAACAGCCCATAAGGATAAAGATAAAAGCACATACCGCGACAAGAAATCTTCTCATGCCGGTCTCTCCTCTCCATGAGTCATCCCACCCTTATAGCATATCTGTTTTTCGTTTTCACCCCTCTTGCGAATTATCTCTATGTAGGTCAGGCTTGCGAAGTCCCCGAAGGGGGCAGCCTGACAGTTATTGATACCATAATCCTTGGCAGGTTATCCTCCTTCGGGGATGCTCACCTGCACTCCGCAGTATGGTTGGAGACCACGTCCGAGGCACACCTGTCGTAATTTGCTTAGCAAATCACGGCAGTGCCAGGCGTAAATTTCCGCTGTACGGCCATAAGCAATGGGTTGACCGAGGTCTCCAGTCATGTTTTTATCTATATTGGTAAGCTAAGAATGCAATCAATCGCGGTCGTGTGTCGGGAACTAGATCGGTAGTCCTTTTTCATAATGATTTCAGCAGCGATGCGGACAGCACCGCGATGATTTTTGCCACGTGTTCTCTTGCCTCTGACAGCAGCATACTTGAGCGCATCAACACGATTGGCAAGATCGTACTTTCGGCCAAGTTTGGCCCTCGAGGAGGCCCACACAAGCGGTACTGCCATGCTCTTCCTCAAATCTCCGGCAAAAAAATGAGATGGCAAATAACAGGCTGTTGCCTCGGTTTATGTAGATGTGGCTGTAGGGCTATTGGTTACCCGACAGCCCCGTGCAGAGTCTGGCATGTCGAATTGCCACACCAGGCTCTTCAGAGACACTCCCTTCTTGCAACAGCTAACATCGTTTATCCGCGCAGCGCTTAGTTCAATTGATTCTTGGACTGATCTGTTCTAAGGCTCTGTAGGTAATACTTCGATATCGTCCAGAAGAGCACGCGATCCATCCAAAGTTTCGAAAGCGATGGTGCCCTGGGGTATGGGCTTAAGATCGGTATAGTCTAACTCCTTTCTACCATTAACAAAGACTTGAATGTTTCCCTTTTGGCCACGGATCTCCACGTCATACCAGACATTGAGCGCATGCCTAGCATCTACCTCAATCAACACGCCATCCCGCCCCAAGAGTTGAAGCCACTCTTCACCAAAACTGATGAAATACTTGTCCGGATCCATCAGTCGATAGTTTAGGTGAATCCTGCCTTGCTGGAGTTTGAGCCGGAAGCGCACCCGATAGTCTTTCCATTCTTGTCCGGTTGAGACGAGCGTTGCCCAACGATGTCCGGTACCGCTCAGAACGTGATTATCCCCCTCGAGTCTCACTTCCCATCCGGGCTCAAGTTCCCAGCCGTCGGCCCTATTATTTTCGAAGTCCTCGCAATACCACACGCCGGGTTCGCAGCGCGGGATAACGGAAAGAACTGCAATGATGATAGTGATTCCGATAATCGCTACGGCAATTATGAGTTCTTTGGACAAGCCGCGTCCCGGGGTAGATTCTTTTTGCGGGTCGTTCATCTTCTTCCTGGCGGTGGCCTGAACTTCATGACGATCAAGGTAATCGGGATTGATGGCCTGCACTTCCCCCCACTTCTCCAGCGCCAGCTGGTAATCGCCCTCCCGCAATAAGCGCACTGCTTCGGCATACAGAGCAGCCAGCTCGTTCTGCCGTTGGGCTTCTCCTTCCTCGCGCGCGATCTCCGCTTCGGCTCTGGCCGCGATTTCGTCTGGATCGGCAAACTCGGGATCCAGGGATTCTATTTCCCTCATCTTCGCCAAAGCCTGACTCCACTGGCGGGCGCGGGAGAGGTTGATAGCCTGCTCGTGCAAAATTCCCACCTGCTCTTGAACACGGCGCTGGGCTTCTTGCTTCGCAATCTCGGCTTCGACCCTTGCCAACAATCGCTCAGTGTCTTCGAAACCCGGTTCCTCCTCTTGAATCTGCGAAAAACTGCTCAGCGCTTCCTGCCACCTTCCAGAATTCATCGCCTGTAGGGCCTGCTGGTAGCGACCTTTGGTCTCGGCAAGGCGTTTTTGGTATTCGAACTCGTGCCTGGCGGTGGGCAGCAGCTCCTCCGTATCGACGTAATCCGGGGCAAGCTCCGCAATCCGGCCAAAAATATGGATCACAGCTCGCCACTGTCCCGCCTGGTGCAGTTGTTTTGCCTGCGTGTAAAGATCAGCGACCTGGCCTTGCTTTCTGGCAGCCTGCAATTTCGAGGCCGCGTCCTTGTAGTCCGGCGCCTCTGCTACCAGCGCTTCAAATGCGGTTGCGGCTTCACGATATTTTTGAGCCTCAAAGTCAGCCAGCGCCTGATCGTATAGATTTTTAAGTTTCAACTGCCGCCTGACCTCGGCAAACTTCTCAGCAGCATTCTGATAATCCGGATTAATCTCTAAAATTAACTGGAAGTTGTGTGCAGCCTGTTCCCATTCATCCAGCCAGTAGGCGCTCAGGCCTTTTGTATACAGCCGCTCCAGCTTCTGTTGGAGTTCCACATCGACAAATGGCTGCGTTTCCACGATCGGACGCGCTCCTTCCGGGCGACCGGCTCTGGCGATGACGATTTCTCCCTGCTCTTTGAACGACCATTTGCCCGGGGTTTGCCGGGGAGTTTGGTGGACGACTTGGGTGTACACGTAATCATACAGCTCATCGATGGTGATCTGGCCATCGCCGTTGATGTCCGCTTCGCCAGACTGCAGTCCCTGCACCACATAGTGTGTGAAAAGCGAGCTCTCCGCTTCTCCGATGACGCGGTCGCCCTCCCAGGCGTATTGAGTCGCGTCGGTGGCGGTTAGCACCACTCGCCCAAAGCCAGTTCCCTCAAATGCGGCAGCGGTGCCCACGGTGAGGCCGGGCGAACCCTTCGTGCCGCGGCAAAAGCCCCGCTATGGCAACAGTCCAGGATTAAGACCTGGCGCTGCGAACGGCTGTTGTCCATTTCGTCAGCGATAAAGCTGGCTGCTACTGCTGTTCCTCTGAGCAGACTGTGGTCAGTGTCCTTGACTGCCAGGTGCAGCCGGCCGCGATCATCCAGGACTCCATGCCCAGAAAAATAGAGCAGGAGCAGATCTTCCCGGCTTTTCTGACTGAAAAAATCAGCGATCGCCCGGCGGACGGTTGCGGAGGTCATGTTGACGAGCACTTTGGCGTCGTCAAACGCGCCAACTTCCGGATCCAACAAAATCTCAGCCAAAGCGCCGACATCAATGTCAGGCGTCAGCAGGCGCGCCAGCGTGCCATCCCGGTAGGCGCTATTTCCAATGATCAGGGCAAGCCTTCTGCTCATTGTTGGGCCCCTTTATTGATCGGTAAAAAGTCCAGATATTTCTGGTTTCATAGAAATTCATTGCCATGAATTCGGCGCGCAATTGACGGGAAGCTTGATCGCGGTCAGAACGAGATCTCCAAGTGCATAAGAGGCCCTAATTTTCAGGTGGGGAGGGTTTCCCCTCCCCACCTATCCGTTGTTGTGTGAAACCAGCCTTACCTCTGTATCGGACTTCAACTTTCCATCCTGTCTTTCAAGTTGGCCAGAACCATGTCTGCCTCATGCTCATTCTGCCGGAGTATGAAGGCCTCCGCCAGCTTGCCCAACAAAGGGATAGGAACTGTGTATTCAGCCGAAGTGGTATATTTCGTCCCGCCGTTCTCAGGCTGGAAGGTGACTGTACGGGTGGCTTCAATCCCACCTTTGTCTTTGACAACCACCTTTTGATTGGGGACGTATTCGATAGTTTCGGTTTCACCCTCGAAGCGCATGCCGGCCATCTTGTAGACCCACCTGTAGCTGCTGCCTACGCCTTCCGGTGTCTGCTTCACATCCTTGACTTCCACTAGGCTCGGCCAGATCTCTGGCAGGTTACCAGGGTCGACCATGAATTCAAATACTTTTTCAACGGGTGCATCGATGATGATAGATTTTTCGATCTTTGCCATGCAACTCACCTCCTTTCATGGTGAACTGAACAGGCCGATTCGCACAACAATTACAGCAACAGCTTCCAATAGGCGATGATGCAGCCCTTGCTCCGCCGCTCAACAGAGCGTGCTGCTCTCACCATCATTGCCAGAGGCATATACTCGTCCCCTCTACAAACGGAAACAGGCCTCCATTTGCAATATAAAACTATCGCGCCGCTTTACAGAATGATGAGGGTGAATTTCGCAAATCCCGCCCTGCTACCCAAGTAATGAATACGACACCGCTAAGCTTTCTGCGGCGATGCTTGTCTAAACCTTTTATAGCAAAATTAATAACCCAATTCAAGTGACATTTGTCATGATCGGGTTGCATTTCGTGGCCCAGTCAAGTCGCCCTTTATATTATTCACCCCAACTTTCCTATCACCTTCTCAACCTCATCCAAAATCCTGCCCTACTGTATAAAAGCCTTCATCTTGTTGTGCCAGTGAACCACGAGTGCTCAACAGCATGACGTGACGGGTTAAGATTTCTTCCCGTCAGGCAACATCCACGCCAACACATTCTGAATCATCATGTCCCAGTAAGCCCAATCATGTTCCCCAGGTCCCTCTTCGTAGGTCAGATCCAGAGGAAGTTTACTGACTGCATCGCGGAAGTGGAGGTTGTCGAAATAAAGCTGATCTTCGGTGCCACAGCATTGATATAGCCGCGGTTTGACAGATCCCTTGGCAACTTTTTTGGCGAGAGTGAACAGATCATGCTTACTGCCAGGCACTTTGCTCAGGTCACCGAAGACTGTACGCATCTCCACCAGCCAGGCTTTGTTCTCTGGATCTTCTTTTTTCTCTCTGACCACTTCATTGAGATCCACAGCACCAGAAAGAGATGCGGCTGCGGCATAACGTTCTGGATGAGTCAATGCCAGCTTGAACGCGCCATATCCACCCATGGATAAGCCAGCGACAAAATTATCTTTAAGATCGGAGGATAACGGGAATAGTTCACGCGCAATCGCTGGAACTTCTTCGCTGATAAATTGCCAGTACTTGCCTCCATGAGCCATATCATTATAGAAACTCAAATGAACAGCGGGCATCACCACTGCAAGGTTCAGTCCTTCCACATAGCGCTCAATGGAAGTCCAGCGCTGCCAGGCAGTGTGGTCATCAGAGTGACCATGTAAGAGATATAGGGTGCGGAGTTTCTTTCGTGGTTTTTTCTGTGCATCTGCCAGGGGGCGTTGCGGCAAGAGGACATGCATCGTACAGCCAAGTCCCAGTGTCTCTGAGAAAAATTTGATTTCTGTGAGGATCATATTGTCTCCATAGTGATGTCATTGCGAGGGCGAAGCCCGAAGCAATCTCAACTAACCTGCAATTATGAGATTGCTTTGTCGTGGCACCTTCAGCGCCACTCCTCGCAATGACATTTAAATTCGGGAGTGTCAAGTACATTGTGTAAACGGAAAAGGATCTAGAATGCAAGGCGACCTTCAAAGCGGATCACCAATTGGTTAAGGATCAGCGGCCAGTTTTGAATCGGCATGGTCCATTTTTTGAGAATATCCCGATT
>DASWKT010000364.1:0-6530 GCA_036396515.1 Anaerolineales bacterium
GGCACTTGAAGTGGCGCGAAAAAATGCAATCAAATTTGATGTCATCCATCGAATTGATTTTTTGCAATGCGATCTGCTCCCGTACCACATTGACCCACTCCCCACTGATCGTCACTTCGATTTGATCTGTGCCAACCTGCCTTATATTCCTACCGAGAGACTTCGAAACCTGCCCATCTACGGACACGAACCCACCCTTGCACTCGATGGCGGCAGCGACGGAATGAAAACTATCCGCCGCCTGCTTGATATCGCTCCCGGATGGCTCGCGCCCAATGGCATGATACTGCTCGAAATCGAAGCCACCCAGGGCTTGCAGGCCCTCAACATCGCCTGCGATATGTTTTCGGAAGCAACCATTCATCTGCATCAAGACCTGGCCGGGCAAGACAGATTACTGGAAATCATGCTGTAGCAACACATGAAAACAGACATTGTTTTAGCGGCTTCATCTGACACAATCGCACGTGCTCTGGAAATTTTGCACACAGGCGGGTTGGTTGCTTTTCCCACCGATACGGTTTATGGCGTTGGTTCATTAGCGTTCGACAGCAAGGCAGTCGAATCTATTTACACGGCAAAAGATCGACCACTCGAAAAAGCAATCCCTGTTTTGATCGGGGGCGTGGAAGACCTAGATGAGGTCGCCATGGATATTCCCAACACTGCCCGTACGCTCGCTTCCCGCTTCTGGCCCGGACCATTGACCATTCTTCTCCCGAAAAAGCGGAGTGTCCCCGAAGCTGTGTCTGCCACGTCCACTGTCGGCGTGCGTGTGCCAGACCATCCGATTGCCCGCGCACTTCTGCGCGCCGCCGGACCCATGGCTGTGACTTCGGCAAACCTATCTGGCCACGCAAGCCCTACAACTGCATCAGAAGTCTTTGCACAATTAGGCGGACGGATTGGGTTGATCATTGATGGCGGGAAGACACCGGGAGGGGTGCCATCCACACTGGTGGACTGCACAGGGGATGAAATCAGGATTTTACGACCGGGGCCGATCACTGAAGAAGAGTTGCGGTATGCCCTTTAGGCACAAATCTGCAGTACGATCACAGCTCCGCTTCGGACTCCAGAAACTAAACTCTTAGTTTGCTTTCAGGATTCCTTCAGGTTCCCTTAAAGTGCATGCATATAATGAAAGTGCATTCTCCTTTCAAACCGCCTACGGCTCGGGCAAGCCAAAGGCGGTTTGGGTTTTAAGGGCACAGGAAAACAGGTACACAGGAGAAGAAAAACTTGTGTACCTGTTTACATTTTTACTTGTCTACTCATGAAAGCGGCCAGGTTGGCTGGACGTCAATATCCAACCCGGAGACATGTCCTAGAGCAAACCTGTAATATCCCGCCGCGGCGATCATGGCAGCGTTATCCGTGCATAATGAAAATGCGGGGATATGCACCTTAAATTCTGTTTGTGATTGAAAAGCCTGACGGAGCGCGCGATTCGCAGAGACACCTCCAGCGACAAGTATCTCTTTTGCGTTGTCATCACGCGCAGCTTCTAAAGTCTTCTTGAATAACACATCCACCACCGCGGCCTGAAATGACGCTGCCAGATCCTCCACAGGAAGAGTTGTGCTTTTCTTCTTCAACTCATTGACTTCATACAAAACCGCTGTCTTGAGCCCGCTGAAAGAAAAATCGTATGTGCCTTCAGGCTTGGCGCGTGGAAATCTGAAGCGCGCCGGGTCGCCGCTTTCGGCTGCTCGCTGGATCGATGGGCCGCCGGGGTAGGGAAGTCCCAACAGCCGCGCGACCTTATCGAAGGCCTCACCAGCCGCATCATCCAGGGTTGAGCCGAGATGCTGGTACGTCAAATGATCGGTTACGAGATTCAGTTCTGTGTGCCCACCCGAGACGAGCAAAGCCATCAACGGAAATTGAGGTTCAGGGGGAATGGATTCGCCTGCGTTGTAGATCCACGACGAATAAATATGCCCTTCGAGATGGTTCACCCCAACCAGGGGCAAGCCAGTTCCGAGCGCGAGTCCTTTTGCCATATTCATACCGACAACAAGTGACCCCGCCAGCCCGGGACCGCGCGTGACTGCGATGACATCCATATCCTTTAGGGAGAGGTTTGATTGAACAAGCGTTTGCTCCACAACCGGGATAATGCTCAGCACATGCTGGCGTGAGGCGACCTCCGGGAACACGCCTCCATAGCGCGCATGGAGATCCATCTGTGACGCAACGGTGGAGGCGAGAAGCGCACGCCCATTTTCGAGGACTGCACACGCCGTCTCATCGCAGGAGGTCTCGATCGCAAGTATTCGAGCGGCTTTCATTTCCTCCACTTCTTCATCTCTAGCACAAAGTCATATGGATATTCTGCAAGCAGTTCAATCGTTCCATCCGGGCTCACCCAGTAGGAATCTTCAATGCGGAAACCCATGCCTTCATTGGGATAATATAATCCGGGCTCGATCGTGACGACAACCCCGGGCTTAAGGATATTATCATCACTCGCCTGCAGTCCAGACCAGGGGCGTTCATGGACATTCAACCCAAGCCCATGCCCCAGACTATGCACATACCCGTCTAACGGATTTTTCGTGTTGAGCTGGCTCTTGTGTCCTTTGGATTCAAAGTACTCGCAGGTCATGCGATGATAATCCTTGAAGGAGGCATTAAGGTCAAGGTTCTCAACAACCTTACTGTAAATTTCCTGTACCTGATCATAATACGCCTGCGCTTCAGGAGTCGCATAACCCAGGCTCCAGGTGCGCGTGAAATCATAGAAATATCCACCACCGCGCTCGGCGGGGAAAATATCAAAGACGATCGTCTTTCCAAGCGTAATAAGGTCTTCAGGAGAGCCCACAGAATGCGGGACGCCTGCATCACGCCCAATCGCAAAGATGACGCCCTCCACATCCGCGGCGCCGCGCTCGGCCAGCCAGAGTGAGATCTTGTTCTTCACATCGCCAATGGTGAGCGGATGCCCGTCCTCTTTTAATAACACCTCATCCTCACGCACATCACACGTAGTTAAATAATTTGCGACCATGCCAACAACGGTGGTTGTGACCGCGCCCATCTGGCGGATGCGCGCGATCTCCACATCTTCTTTCGTTTCCATCGCATACGGGAGAATTGAATCTGTACCGGACTCTCCAATGAACTCGAGCTCAGGCATAAGCTTTGCTAAGTCCATTATGAGGCCAAGCATCTGTGATAACTCCACTTTGCCATACAGGGCAATACGACCACGCGTCAGGCCATGCTCTGAGAGGAGCTTTCGAAAACGCAATGCATTAGCCGTTTGCATATCACCGTTCGCCTCCTCCATGAATTCTGCTGCACTGAATTTGCTAAACGGAACCGTGTTCAAACCACTTTTTGCGGCCTCATCGCGTTCCATGTCATTATGAAACAGGACGGGTTCCTCCCCAACTTTCTTAATAAGGAGTGCGCCGCTTACATGTCTGCCCCCAACAAAATAATACATCGGCGGATTATATTCAGCGTCACCAAAAACAAGAATCGCATCCACATTCCGAGCCTTCATCAGGGCATCAAGGTCAGATTTCATATAACTCCTTTTTCAGCGATCTCAACAACAATTCTTCCTGCTCAGGCAAAACCGTCCGCGGGTCGAGCAGGACTTTATTATTCTCCGTTCGGGCAATGATCGGCGGATTCTCTTCACGTAGCTTCCTCAGGAACTTATCTGGCGATTTGACCTTCAACGCTAACACAAAGCTAGGTAGGGATTCCTCGGGAAGGCTGCCACCTCCCACGGTCGATTCGGACTGAATCACCTCTCCCTGACCTACTGTATCTCGCCACGCTTCCGCACGGACTTTGAGTTGGTCTGGCGTTAAAGAGATCATCCTCCAGATGGGAATTTCGCGTTCCGCTTCATCCTTAAGATAGTGCAACAGCGTCGCACTGATTGCCGCGAGACAAGTCTTATCCGCTCTTACTGCGCGCGCCAGTGGATGCCTCTTGATCTTATCTATCAGCTCTTTTTTGCCCAGGATGATCCCTGCCTGCGGGCCGCCGAGCAGTTTATCACCTGAGAAACAGACTAGGTCCACGCCCGCTGCCAGTGACTCCCGCACCGTTGGCTCGTGCGCGAGGCCGTATTTTGCGGTATCGAGTAAGGCGCCCGAACCGAGATCGTCCACAACAGGGACATTGACTCCATGGGCGGCTTCAACAATTTTACCCAGCTCAGGCTCTTCGGTGAAGCCGACGATCTTGAAATTACTGCGATGGGCGCGCATGACCAGCGCGGCAGGTTCCTCAAGTGCCTCGGTGTAATCGGATAAGCGGACCTTGTTCGTCGCGCCTACTTCGACGAGTTTTGCGCCTGATTGCTTCATCACATCCGGCATACGGAACCCACCGCCGATCTCGACGAGTTGGGTCCGTGAAATGACCACTCGCTTTTTGTGTGCCAAAGCAGATAGCAGCAACAGGATGGCAGAGGCATTGTTATTGACAACGACTGCCGCTTCTGCGCCCGTCAACTTCTGCAAAAGTGACTCAGCATGCGATAGACGCGTACCACGCTGGCCTTTGGGAAGGTCGTATTCGAGATTGGAATAATAACGTGAGACTTCATCCATTGCGCGCAGAGCAGCCTCACTCAACGGCGCGCGACCAAGATTCGTGTGCAGAATCACGCCTGAGGCATTAATTACAGGAATAAGAGTCTCAGCCGTCCATGCAGAAAGATAGGATTCGGCTTGAGATAGGATCAGGTCTATTGAGGGCAGAACAGTTTGAAGGTCTGCTTTGAAGCGCCCGCGGATATCGTCCAGCGTTGAGCGCAGGGCATCCAGGGTCAATGGACGTCCATATATATCAATTAATTTTCCCGAGCTTTGAAGGAGGGCTTCCACAGAGGGAAGGTCACGGAGGCTACTCATCAGAAGGGACAGGAGGTTTCCAGCGCGATCGTTCGCGCAGGCGTATGAAGTATTCGATGGCGATCAATCCGCCTGCAAGGCCGAGGACGACATAAATCGTGACGAGGCGTCCAAGTTGCAGCCAGGCGAGCGTCGCGCCATAGATCCCAAACCAAAGCGCCTGACGCACAACGACACCTGCTTCGGCTGGCGTTTCATCAGGAAAGCGGCGATGGAAAAAATAAACAATGGGCAGAGCTGTGCCCGTCACCGCCACCAATGTAAGGACAAAGAATGCCCAGCGCGGCCAGACGTACGGTAGTGTTTCCGTGATGAGGAGATACAGGCCACCCCAGCCGATGAGCATAAGTATGAGGGAGGAGAGGCCAAATGGTTTGAAAGAAAGCTGTTCATCCATCGAATGAATTATACTCTGTTGCGTATGTCACTCTGAGGGAGCCCTTCGGACGACCGAAGAGTCTCCTCATGGTGTGGGAGATCCTTCGCGGAGTTTATCCTGAGTGATGCCGAAGGGCTCAGGATGACATTTATGAGGAGTCTTCATGAACGTATCCGAAGCCATCCGCACGAAACGCGCGGTGCGTAAATTCCAAGATAAGCCTTTGCCCGAAGATGTAATCCGCGCCATCCTCAACGCGGGACGGCGGTCGCAGTCGTCCAAGAACGAACAGACCTGGCAGTTCATCGCCATCCGCGACAAATCCATTCTAAAAGCCCTCTCCGAGTGCGGCACGTGGGCGGGACATCTCGCGGGCGCGGCGTTGGGAGTCGCTATCCTGACGCCCGACCCGGAGGGAAAATTCCAGATCATGTTCGATGCGGGTCAGGCCGCGGCCTATATGCAGCTGCTGGCATGGGAGCTGGGAGTCGGCTCGTGCCTTGCTTCGATCTATGAGGCGGAGAAGGCACGCGAGATTTTAGGATTTCCCTCCGAGTGGCACCTGCGGATTGCGCTTTCGTTTGGATATCCCCTGGACGAGGAGAAACTGTCCGCTGCACCGAAAAAGGGCGGAAGGAGAGCCCTGGATGAAATTGTGCATTGGGACAAATGGTAAACATAGCCAATTACAAGGGAAAATTAGAAAATGGATGAAATGAAATATGCGAAACTCACTGAAGTACTCGGTCGTTGGAAGGCTGAAATTCTTGAAAGCTTCTTGGAGGCGGAAGGCATCGATGTAGAGCTGATTCAGGATTCTCTCTCACATACGTTCTATACCCATGCCTTCGCTCCCGTCCAGATTTTTGTTCCAATAGAGAAGCTCGACCAGGCGCGCGAACGGCTGAAAGTTTTTGACGAGAGCTTTGAAAAGGATGACGAGCAGGAAGACGAAGAGATCGAGGAAGACTGATTCGGTGATTTATCGAGCCGCGCACAATAAGCGGCTTTCAAATCCCTTTTATCCATGATCGAAAAAGCACCCGCGAAAAGCGAACTCGCCCCGAAGATTGATCTTCGGGGCGAGTGACGCTGCTATCAACTTTCAATATGGAATTCTAGCAGACGCTCCAGGAAGCCTGCCTCCACCGCAAGACGCACCTCGTCTTCGGAGACATCCGTCAACCAATACGCGGGGATCAATTTTCTTTCTTTGAGTAACAAGCCACTGGATATCACCAGATGGGTGACATAGTCGTTTTTTT
>DASWKT010000365.1:0-12580 GCA_036396515.1 Anaerolineales bacterium
GTTGCAGGACCTGTGTCAGCGGATCTTTTAATGTCGTTTACAGGAGTGGCGTGCGTTCCTGTGAAATATTCAGTCAAGCGATCGATCACAATTGCCAGCAATACACCAATGCCCACAGCCAATGGCAAACGCCACCAACCACCCCACTGGTTCATTTCAGGAGTATTCAAATAGAAAAAGCCGGCGATAAAGAACAGCGCGGCCGAGATCACCGCCGACGAAAGGAAACCACGGAAGATCGCTGCCATTGCGTCGCCACTCTTGCCCGGGCCGCTCCGTACCAAATAAGTGCCAGCAATGGAAGAAAGCACGCCGATGCCGCGTACCATGAGCGGGAAGATGATCCACTCAAGCTGGCCGGTAATGTGCCAGAGAGCGAGACCCAAAATAAGCCCCGAAACAATTGTCACTTCATAGGATTCGAAGATGTCCGCGGCCATACCGGCGCAGTCACCTACGTTATCCCCTACGAGATCCGCAATCACAGCTGGATTTCTCGGATCATCCTCAGGAATGCCTGCTTCCACTTTACCGACCAAGTCAGCGCCGACATCTGCTGCCTTCGTGAAGATGCCACCGCCCACACGCATGAACAACGCCAAGAGCGTTCCACCGAAACCAAACCCGAGCAATGCATCTGGAGCAGCAATGCCAAGGATGATGAAGATGATCGTGCCACCTAATAAACCGAGACCATCTGTCAGCATGCCGGTGATGGTGCCAGCGCGGTAGGCAATGCGGAGCGCATCACCAAACGACCTCTTCGAAGCCGAGGCGACACGCACGTTCGCTTCCACTGCCATACGCATGCCGAGTTGGCCCACCGCCAGCGAAAAGCCCGCACCCATAACAAAAGCAAACGCACGGGCGATGCCAATCCAAAGACGAACGGTATTTGGATCCACACCCTCGAAGCGTTCGAGCGCTTCTGGTGAAGGCGGCACAATGTAAACAGAAAAGAAGAGTGCAATCGTGAGAATGGCGATCAAGGGCAAAATGGAGCCTAGC
The DNA here is from genome assembly GCA_036396515.1 of Anaerolineales bacterium. Classification (GTDB taxonomy): domain Bacteria; phylum Chloroflexota; class Anaerolineae; order Anaerolineales; family Villigracilaceae; genus Defluviilinea. The sequence continues at coordinate 1,009 of DASWKT010000365.1, forward strand.
TGCCTCTTTAAGTAAGCATCTGCCCCATCCTTGATCGCGTTCCAGACTTCCTGCATTTTTTCAGTCCCCTTATCTTCGCGCAGGATCTGAGAGCGGAGGAAGATCGCATACAAAAGGCCGAGGATGGCAGTGCCAAACACGGCCCAAATTGCGACTACCTCAAACGGTTGAAGTCCTTGCATAGCATACATCTTAGGGTATTCCTCCCGAGCAAAAGTAAGATATTGGCTTGCGCCAATTGAGCAGACGGATTTTACAGGCGCAATAGTTATGTGTCAAGCACGACAAAACTTTAAAGCCAATTTGCAGGTCTCTTCCTTCAAAGCTAACGCCGATGTAGAGAAATACATGGATTTTGTAAAAACTCTAAAAGCCATGGTTGACAGTCTGACCCGAATTTGATAAGATTTATCTACTTACCTCTCAAAGGAGATGATATGTTAGAAGAAATCGAAACAAAAATAATGACACAGACTGAACCTGCGACAATCTCCTTATCTGTAGCAGCTTCTGATGCAGTTAAGAATATCCTTGCCGAACGCAATTTGGAGGGTTATGCCCTGCGGGTCTATGTCGCTGGCGGCGGTTGCTGTGGCGTGAATTTCGGCATGGCACTGGACAATAACTTCCGGGATGTGGATACAACCTTTGAAGCCAACGGTGTAAAAGTGGTTGTGGATGAGGTGTCTATTGATTACTTGCGCGGCGCTACTATTGATTTTGTCAATGACCCGGTACGCGGCGCGGGCTTTGCAGTGGATAGCCCAAGCGCGCAGAGCCATGAGCACAGTCATGCACATGGTGAAGGTGGATGTGCCTGCGGCGGTTCATGCTCCTGCAATAACTAAGCCCCAAAAGGTAGTAACAAAAAAGACCGATTGCTCGGTCTTTTTTGTTTTCCGGTGCGTTTTGTGCCTGGGTCTTGCTATGCTTCGTTCCTCAAGCCTCCGCGTGGAGCGATATTGATGCTATCTTCCCCGCAGATAGGATATCACTGCGCCGAAGAAGCCGAATAGCCCAAGACTGAGAATCAACAGGCCGACAGGCACGCTGGCCGTCTGCGTCTGGCTAACGTCAGTAAAGGATGGCATCTCCAGGGGCGGTGGAGGCGTAAAGGTCGGGAGGCGGGTGGGTGTCTGCTGACCGATGAACGCGGCCTCAAGTGTCGGGTTGATGGTGGGGGTTGAAAGCGCAGTAGGTGTCGCAGGGAGCTCTACAACCGGAAGCAATGCGCCTGGAGAGAGTGAAACATAGAGACCATATACCCAGCCGATTGAGCCAGGAACTCCAGGATAATGAATTTGAATCCAGTCTTCGCGGCCACTTGCGCGGCCAAGAGCAGGTGCGGATTCGCCTGCGAGCAATACGCCAATCGCGGGATAATCAAAGGAGCCTGGACCTGCATAGACCCGGATTTGGGGAATGCTCAAATCCACTTTTACCATCGGGCCGCTCGGTGTACCCGTGACTGTCGGGATCGAGCCTGTAGGCTGTTGTGCAAATACCGAAGTCTGACCTGGATCGAACAGGCCCAAAATTGTTATTCCAATGATCACAACGGCCCAGATCATATTTCTGGCTCGGCGGAACATGCTCACCTCGGGGTCACTTTCGTAATACGTACGACACGAGCAAACCGATGGCACCCATCAAGCCCAGGCCGGCAATAAAAATGCCGAATACCGCACTCGAAGAATCGGATGTGCCCGCGTCATTGAATTCAGGCACTTCCAGAGGCGGCGGGGGCGTAAAAGTCGGCAAGCGCGTCTGGGTGGGCTCGATGTTAAAAGCCGCTGCGAGCGTCGGGTCTATGGTGGAGGTGACAGGCGGCGTGGGAGTGGGTGGCGGCTCCACAATCCGAAGCTCCCCGCCCGAAATAGCCACGAACGATGAATATACCCAGCCCGTACCACCCGTGGCTGGATACGAAATCTGGATCCATTCACGCCCGGGTGAAACACCAAGAGCAGGCACAACATCCCCCGGGGATAACTGTCCAATGATCGGATAGTAAACCGTGCTCGGTCCGCCGCGAACGTTGATCGGATCTGTGTAGATAACCGTTACAGAAATGCCGGTCGGGGTAGATTCTTCCTGCGCTCGCACGGTAACCTGCCCTGAGGTAAGAAACACATCCACCCCCAGACTTATTACCATCAAAATCCCCGACAAAGTTTTAAACCAAAATCGTTTCATTACGTAGATAGTCATATACAGATGGAATACGACGACATATCGTCGTCGCTGGTAAAGCGGATTATAATCGAAAACATGGACAGACGAATCTTTCACGGAAACATCGAACCCAATGACATCGCCCACGCCCTGATGGCGGAATTCAACCGCGGCAACATGCACGCGCAAGTGGTTGGAGAACACGAGGAAATGGCCGTGCAAATCGCCACACGGGCAGGAGCCATGTCCGGTGGGCAGACTGCGCTTACGATCAGCATCCACAAGGTTGAAGATGGCATTATGATCGAATTGGGCAGGCAGGCGTGGCTGGGTGTGGCAGCCAGCCTCGGCCATACGGCATTTTCAGCACTGCGCAATCCCTTCAGCCTGCTCGGAAGGTTGGACGATATCGCCCAGGATTTCGAGAACATCCAGTTAAGTGAAAACGTGTGGAGAGTGATCAACAGTACTGTCACGACACTTGGTGCCTCGCACGCTCTCTCTGAACGGTTGAGAAGAATTACTTGCGAACATTGTGGAACGGCGAACCCCCTCGGGGAAGGATCCTGTATTGCCTGTGGCGCCCCGCTGGGGGACCTCCACCCGACCACTTGCCAAAATTGTGGATTCGCGGTTACATTAGAAGAAATTATTTGTCCCAATTGCAACCAAAATCTTGTGTAGTATTCTGCTTATACCCCGGCACCAAGCCTTTTTGAATCTGTAAGCCTGGATACTTGCAGATTTTTCGTCCCGCCTCTATAATACTTGTAAGCAGCAGAAAGAGGTTGAGGCCATTTCTATGAAACTTAAACTGGATCAATTGGAAGTGAAATTACAGACATTGGTTGAAAACCAGTTGGTGGGGATTCTTCCAGGTTTGAAAGTAGAAGACAGGGTTATTCAACGCTTGGCAAACGCGCTGAAACAAAATATTATCCAACAAAAGGATGAGGGAGCGATCGCTCCCGACGTCTTTACGCTCATCGTGGCGACTGACTCGTCCCCAATGTGGAAGGAACAGCGCACACTTGATGCGTTGAGGAGCATCATCACCACTGCCGGAAATGACGTGGGCCTGAAATTCACAACCCAGCCGACGATCACCATCACTACCGACGATACCTACTCGGCCGAGGAAATCAGCGTGGTTGCATCGCACAAGCTGGAACCTGTGGCAGATACACAGGGGACGCAAACTTCATTGACGAATGAAAGTGCCGAAGCCAGTGACAATATCCCCGAAAATGCCTTTTTGATCATCGAGGGCGTGAAAGTGCATGCGCTGGATGAAACCGTTGTGAACATTGGCAGAAGGCTTGAAAATCATCTGGTGATAGATGATCCGCGTGTTTCACGCAATCACGCACAATTACGTGCCATTAAGGGGCGATTCGTATTGTTTGACTTGAATTCAACCGGTGGAACCTTCGTGAATGGTCAACGCACAAGCCAGACCGTTCTCTACCCTGGAGATGTTATCTCGCTGGCAGGTGTTGCTTTGATCTTTGGGCAGGATAATCCGCCGCCGCGCGGTGACCTTGCCGAAACAGGTCCACTGGAACGCGACCCGGGTACCAGTGAAAGACCCACTGCTACAGTTGAGCAAAATACCGTTGACATAAGGCCGACAGGCACACTCAGAGAAGATAAACCAAATAAATGATCGCCTCTGTTGTCCTCGCCCTGCGATTGGTCCTGGCAATCGCGCTCTATGCTTTTCTGGGATGGGCGCTACTGACGCTCTGGCAGGAACTCAAACAACAGGCAAACAGGTTATCGATACAAAAACAGCCAGGCATTACAATAGAAACCAAGCTGGGACAGGACAAGATAAGCCAGAGTCATTTCACGCAGAATGAGGTGATGATTGGGCGCGATACCAATTGCGACCTTGCGGTAATGGATGAGGCGTTATCGGCGCACCATGCGCGCATTATTTTTCATCATGGCCAATGGTGGCTGGAGGATCTCAATTCCACGAATGGGACATTTCTCAACCGCGAAAAACTGGCCGTTCCCGCAGTGGTGATTACAGGCGATGAATTCAAGTGCGGGAACACTTTTTTTAATATCCGCATCAGCCTTGACGACAAACTATTCCCCGTGAAAAAATCCTAAATCAGGAGGTCCGTTATGACCGAACACGTGACGCTTGCAATCATCGGCGGTTCCGGACTTTATGAAATGCCGGGGTTACAGGACGCACGAGAATATAATCTCGACACGCCTTTTGGAAAGACCAGCGCGCCGATTGTGGTTGGTACGCTGGAAGGTGAACAGGTTGCCTTTCTCGCTCGGCATGGGATCGGGCATCATATTACACCCAGCGAAGTCCCCTATCAGGCAAATATTTACGCGTTGAAATCACTGGGTGTAGAACGGGTGGTTAGCATCAGCGCATGCGGATCACTACAGGAGGAATTCGCGCCTGGCCATATCGTGATCCCAGACCAGGTTTACGACAACACACACAACCGCGCTCGTTCCTTCTTTGGAGAAGGTCTGGTGGCACATGTAAGCGTGGCAGATCCCTTCTGCCGCGACCTTTCCGATCAACTGGAATCAGCTGTCCGCCTGGCAGGAGGCGTGGCGCATCGCGGCGGCTCATTCATCACGATAGAAGGCCCGCGCTTCTCGACAAAAGCTGAATCCAAAACCTACCGCTCCTGGGGAATGTCCATTATCGGCATGACGGCCTCTCCCGAAGTATTCCTGGCGCGTGAAGCGGAGATTTGTTATGCAACGATGGCGCACGTCACAGATTATGACGTCTGGCATTTAAGTGAAGCCCCCGTGACTGTTGAAATGGTGATCCAGACCCTCAACAAAAACACCCTGCTCGCGCAAGAAGCGGTCCGAATCCTTGCACACAATTTAAAGCGCGAACGAGATTGCGAATGTGAACACGCCCTTGGGTCAGCCTTGATCACGCGCAGAGATATGATTCCTCCTGAAACCCTCAAGAAGCTGGATTTGCTGATCAACAAGTATCTCTAACGAATGAACAAACTCATCCAAAGTAGACTGCTGAAGATGGCAGCGGGCTTCCTTGTTTTGCAAACCTTGCTCATCACGCTGTCACCTGCTGTTCGTGAGCGCAGCCTGGAGGTGGATTACCGGTGGTCGCAATGGGTAGCTCTCACACTCTGGGGATTGTTTATCGGGCGCGTACATCGTTATATCATCGATAGATTACCGGATGCCGATCCCTACTTTTTCCCTGCCAGCGCGTTCTTAAGTGGCTGGGGACTTCTCACTGTTTGGAGACTCGATTCGGGCTTTGGCGCCCGCCAGGCGCTCTGGCTGGGTGTCAGTATGCTTGTCTTCGCTTTCGGGTTAGGCCTTCCAAACACGCTCAGTTTCCTCCGCAGGTATAAATATTTACTCCTGACGGGCGGCCTTATTCTGACGGGGCTGACTCTGCTATTTGGAACCAATCCCACTGGTTTTGGTCCGCGTCTCTGGCTTGGGTGCTGCGGCATTTACTTTCAACCCTCCGAGCCGCTCAAACTCTTACTGGTTGCCTATCTCGCTGCGTATTTCGCCGATAAACTTCCCATCCAGTTGCATGCCTTCCCACTTATTTATCCCACCATCTTCTTGAGCGGACTGGCCATCTTACTGCTACTTGTCCAGCGCGATCTCGGAACTGCTTCCATCTTTATTGCACTGTATACGATCATCATCTATTTTGCCACTGGCCGCCGCCGCGCCTTATTGATCAGCGCATTTTTACTCGTTTTTGTCGGGTTCGCCGGTTATTATCTCGTGGATATCATCCAGGCTCGAGTCAGCTCCTGGATCAATCCCTGGGATGACCCGGGCGGAGGTTCCTACCAGATCATTCAATCTCTGATTGCCGTTGCAAATGGAGGTCTCGAAGGACGCGGCCCGGGATTGGGAAGTCCTGCGCTTGTGCCGGTTGCCATATCAGATTTTATTTTTGCGGCGATTGCAGAAGAAACGGGTCTGATCGGAACACTGGGTTTGATTGCGCTCTTTGGCTTGATCTTCGCTCGCGGTTTGCGCACGGCACTGCGTGCCCCGGATAGCTTCCGGAGATTATTTGCTGCTGGCATCACCGCCTACTTTGGCATTCAGACGCTGCTCATCATCGGTGGCAACCTGCGCCTCCTGCCATTGACCGGCGTCACACTGCCCTTTGTGTCGTATGGTGGATCGTCTCTCCTGACATCCTTCATCGCCCTGCTTTTCCTTCTGCTCATCAGCAATCATTTGGATGAAGAGCCCGCCCCGCTTCCCAAGCCGCAGCCTTATGTTGCGTTCGGCGCGTTCCTCCTGCTCGGGTTATTCGCGATCGGTCTGACAAACGGATGGTGGGCGATTGTACGTGGGCCAGACTTGTTGACACGCACCGATAACCCGCGCCGCACGATCGAAGATCGGTATGTGGCGCGCGGTCTCTTGCTGGACCGTTCGAACACTGTCATCAACACAACCGAAGGAGAAGTGGGAAGCTATAGCCGCGCTTATAAATATCCTGATCTTGCGCCGGTGATGGGATACAACCATGCTATCTACGGGCAAGCGGGGCTTGAAGCTTCACTGGATGAATATCTGCGCGGCCTGAGGGGCAATCCCGCATCAGTTCTCTGGTGGAATCATCTGATTTATGGCATGTCTCCGCCCGGCTTGGACGTGCGTTTGAGCATTGACCTGTCTTTGCAACAGCGCGCAGACGAAATGATGACCGATCACACCGGGGCTGCGATATTACTTAATGCGCAGACCGGTGAAATCCTGGTGATATCATCACACCCGGCCTTCAATCCGAATTATTTGAATGAAATAGGCTCCCAGCTTAACAAGGATCCCGATAAGCCGCTGATCAATCGCGCCGCGGCAGGGCTTTACCCAACAGGCTCTCTTATTGAGCCGCTGGCGCGCGCCCTACTGGGAGACTCCAACCCTCATGCAAATGAATTAAGAAGGGTGCACGAGGCATTCGGCTTCCACCGGGTGCCTCAGTTACGTATGCAGGTTGCAGAGGCGCTCTCAAATACTGAATTGGAAAATTTGCACGTTACGCCCCTGCAGGTGACATTGGCATTCGCGGCGCTTAGCAACGACGGAATGGTTCCGGCACCGCGCATTGCAACAGCAGTGAACACGCCAAACGATGGCTGGGTGATATTACCGGCGCTGGGAACGCCATTCAAAGCGGTTGAGGCGGCGGCTGCGGAAGAGGCGGCTAGTTCCTTCATCCAGCAGGGACATAACTACTGGTCACACACCGGGCAGGCAACGGAAAAAGATTCTTCTGTGAGCTGGTTCACCGCCGGGACTCCACCGAACTGGCAGGCCTCACCCCTGGTTGTCGTCGTGCTGTTGGAAGAGAATAATGTGACGCTCGCACAAAGGATTGGACAAGAGTTACTCATTGACGCGATGTATCCCTAATATATAAGCGATCCCGCAGCTTATATGCGGGATCGCTTGCCTGAATTATTCGCAGCCTGAAATAATAGAAAAGAGCCAGGTTTATGCCTGGCTCTTTTCAACACCTATTACATGCCGTCATCTATATCTTTCGCGCCGTAACCTGGACCTGTCTTGAAGAAATCGTAGTTAGGTTTGATATCAGGAGTGAGATCAATCACCTCCCCGGGCTCCAGTTGTCTGGCAGTATCAAGCACAATCTTTCCTCCATGATGATTCGTCCCTTCAAAATGGCCGGTAAGACCGACATTGCTGATATACTCACCGCCTTTTGCGGTGTAAGCTGAGGGAACTTCGTCTTCAGGGAAGATGGCGGCAAATGGACACTCGGGAACGCACGCGCCGCAGTCAATACAGGTATCCGGATCAATATAAATCCACGGCCATTCATTGACAGGCTGGCCCGGAACCATGCATTCCACAGGACAAACGTCAATACAACCACGGTCGCGAACACATAAGCTGGTGATGATAAATGTCATTGGTTTAACTCCTTTTCGGGAAGGAACATTCGATATATGGTTATTATATCTTGTTTCCAAAGACTTTGAAAACCTGCACAATGTTCGTATGATTAATGAGGGCTTTGAAAGATCTTCAAAGTCTGATTCTACTTCAATCTCTCAGCCACTGCTTCCCAGTTGACAACATTCCACCAGTTGGAGATATATTCCGGGCGGCGGTTTTGATATTTGAGATAGTAGGCGTGCTCCCAAACGTCGATGCCCATCACAGGAGTCATCCCATCGGAAAGCGGATTGTCCTGATTGGCGGTGGAGACGACAGCCAGACCATCGCCTTTCTTAACCAGCCAGGCCCAGCCCGATCCGAAGCGGGTAGTTGCGGCTTTTTCAAATTCGGATTTGAACGCATCGAACGACCCGAAAGCCGATTCAAGCGGCTGGGCAACTGCGCCGCTGGGAGCGCCTCCCATCTTAGGCCCCATGATCTCCCAGAACATATTGTGATTCCAGGTACCACCGCCATGGTTACGGACCGCGACGCGGATATCCTCAGGCACGGCATTCAGGTCCGAGAGCAAATCTTCGAGGGATTTGCCTGCCAGTTCAGGGTGCTTTTCAAGTGCGGCATTAAGATTTGTTATATAAGCTTGATGATGCTTGGTGTGATGGATGCTCATCGTCTGTGCATCAATGTACGGTTCAAGCGCATCTACTGCATACGGAAGTTTTGGTAATTCAAAAGCCATGTTCCTCTCCTTTTGGTTGATCTGCTCCCCAAGACAGATTATAAGATTTTCTTCATCAAAAATTGTAGTCCCTTGGAGGATACGTGTCAAGAAAGATATTCAATGGTGACAGCGTTTTGACAAAGTCGGTCATCGTGCGGTCAAGATGAGTTGAAGAGCCCCATGAGGCGGAGCGCAGAAGCGATGGCGATCAGGGACTACGTGTGGGATTGCAAAGGCAGGGAGTGTCATTATCCCGCCTTTGAAACCGAGGAGTGGCCGTTATTCCCGTTTTGTGATCTTTTCAAGATGCTCATCGATTTGATCGAGCAGGTGCTGTATCTCCGTGCGTTCGCTGATAGTCTGATGGAGGGAAGCCTTGATGGAGGGTTTCTCCTCCTCTGAAAGGGTTTTCAACAGATGCTCGGCGCGCGTGATTTGTGCAACTTTCTGGTTCAGCTTTTTTTCAAGTCGTTTACGATACCCGTCATAAAACTCCACTTCATTGAGGGTTTCGAGTGGGGCTGGTGCGCCCTTTGCCAGGATCTCTGCAATTGTCGGCAGGAACTGCTCGAAGTTGACCGGCTTTTCGATAAAACGGCTTACCCCAATGGTCATCGCAAATGCCTTATCCTCAGGCGCTACGTAGGTGGCGGTAAGAAAAATCACCGGAATTTCACGAGTTTCTGGGTTTATGCGTAACCGATGAACGAGGCTGAATCCATCCATTTTGGGCATCAGGATATCGGTGATGATGATCGCCGGGCGTTCGCGCTGGATGGCTTCCAGCGCTTCCTGACCATTGTTGGCCGTGACTACGCGATAGCCCTTGAACTTCAGGGTTGCATCCAGCAATCTCAGGATATCGGGAATATCTTCTACAACGAGCAGGTAACCTTGTTGAGTGTCCATGCCTCTATTCTAACTCCTTGTGGTCACTTTGGGGAATCATACACTGGCCTCAGACCGTACGCGCTCATGTCGAGGCAGAAGTCCTTTTGACAACGCGCTCCTGGAGACGCTCAATCTCTGCCAGGACCTCTTCAGGTTTGGTTTCCATCTCCAGGTCAGCAAGTTCCGGGTCTTCTTCATTCGGTATGCCCAATTTATCCTGGATTGCATCGAGCATTTGCAGAATCCTTGTCAACTCATATTCGGTCAGCAAGTCGATATGTAAATCCAGGTCGGTGCGCTGCTCTGACAGTTCACCCATGCGGTTTTGGCTGATAAGAACGAATGTAGCGAGAAAATGGCTTCGAGGTAGACGATCATGGTCAGGAGGCCGGAGGGGAAGGGGTCGAAAGGTTCGATATTGAGCAAACCTGAGTTCAGCAAAATCCAGGCGCTAAACCAGACGATGTGGATGTAGACGAAGGCCATTCGCCCTGAGAAGGAAGTGATGGCATCGGCGAGGCGCTGCTCCGGGGTGCGTTCACGGGCGGCCTTGAGCCGCATATGGACAATGGTTCGGATATAGCGTTCAATAGCCTTGTTCACTGTTGGGTTGGTTTGTTCGCCTGACTCATTTTGTGGATGTCTGCTATCTTGCATATTTATCCATCCTTTCAAGATCTTACAACTCGCGAATGAAGAGATTTTTCTTATTCAATCAGACGCAGCAGCTGCCCTTCGATATCCTGCCAGGGCGCCGTGAGATCAATACTCTCGATCCTCATCAGATGGTCCTGCAGTTCAATTCGTTCAGAAAATCTGGCATGGATGGCAGGGTACAGCAGGATGCCCGAGGCGGTGCGATGCTCCTCGGATAAATGCTCCTGTGATCTCAAGTATGTATACAATTGATATAGGTGCGAAGAATCGAATACTTCCTTCCCCCACTGATTCGCGACCAGGCTGTGAGCGGTGAATTTGGTGTCAAGAATGACCAATTGGCCGGATGATTTTTCCTGCAGGACCAGGTCGGGCACCATGGACGGCAGGTACTTATTTGCTGCAGGGTTCGCGTGCCATTCGAGGCGCTTTTGGGATGCTACCGTCCACCCATCCAGGTGAATACTATAAAAGTTTGCAACAAACCGTTCAAAGACCTTATATAACACCAGCGCATCCCGGTCTAACTCGGGGAAGGCGTATCCCCCTTCCGATTCAGTGGGCATCTGACGCTGCAGGATGAGCCCACAAATAGCCAGCATCAGCCGGTAGTCACGGTCATTGCCGCCCAGTTGCTTCCGGTGGATAAGATCGGGTGTGAGCTCGATCAGGTCTATGCCATCCAGATTTCTGGCAAGCCGTCGCAGGCGACCTCGTAGTTCATTCGCCCGACGGACGTCGGGTCCGAACCGGCCAGTCTGGACGAGCCTCGCGAGCATGCTGCGAATGATCTGGTTCCGCGGTTCATTGGCGCTGTATCCCTGAAACTCGCAGGCAGCCTCGCCGCGTTCAAATGTGCGCTCTTTCAGGCTCTGCTCGAAATTAATCCTGCCGCGAATGCCTCGCAGCGTTCGTTCTTCATTTACGTAATTCCGTCCCAGACCGATGCGCAGACGCTGTTGCATCAATTTCATCAAAACGGATGCCAGTAAGGCATCCAGGGTTGGCGCGCCCTCAACATCCATGAGCAACCAACGACCGAACGCGTGTAGCGGTACCTCATTCCAGGCGTAGAGCAGCATATGCCACAGGTTACGGATGGGTACCCCGTACTCTGTGAACTGGACAGTGTCTTTTGCAGTTTGAGAACTGGACCCAGCCATCAAGCCAAAAGCCTCTTTTCAGCTTCGTCAG
>DASWKT010000366.1:0-4986 GCA_036396515.1 Anaerolineales bacterium
GGTGTTGTTTTCATGCTGGTTTTTGTCCTCTCCTCTACTGCGGATTTTGCTTTTGCCTGCATTTTTGATTTTCCTTTTGTTTTCACGGCAATGTTCCTAAACTTTCAAAATGAATTTCATGAACGTTGGGTCTACAAGTTACGCCATTTTATCGGCAATATATTGCTGGAAACGTTCACGTACACCTTCGAATGGAATGCGCTGGAAGATGGGGTCGAAGAAACCTTCCACCACCATCTTCTCGGCTTCGGCTTGCGGGATACCGCGCGACTTGAGATAGAAGAGAGGCTCCTTTTCCAACTTGCCAACTGTCGCGCCGTGTGTGCAGCGGACATCATCGGCCAGGATTTCCAAACCTGGAATGGAATCTGCCCTGGCACGATCGCTCAAGACTAGATTCCTGTTCGCCTGATACCCGTCCGTTTTCTGTGCACCGGGCGCGACGTAAATCATGCCCTGCCACACAGAGCGGCTCTTGCCTTTCAGCGCACCTTTGAACAACAAATCGCTGGTGGTATGCGGGGCAAGATGATTCTGCTGGGTATCATGGTCGAGATGCTGGTTGCCATCGGTGAAATAGAAACCAGACATGCGTCCCTGCGCGCCCTCTCCCGCAAGGTCAAGTTCGGTGAAGTTCTTGGTGAGACGCGAACCGATTGCGCCGAAGATCCAATCGAGAATTCCATCACGCTCCACGCGGGCGCGTTCATGGGAAAAATTCCAGACGTGACGTCCCCACGATTGAAGCTCAACAAACTTCATCGACGCGCTCTGCATGACCTGGATTTCCACGATGCCCGCGTGCATCGAATTGGATGCCATGTCGTCGGGCGAGGCGGACTCGTGGACGTACGTTACCGATGCGCCTTCATCCACAAGGACGAGGATATGCGAGACGTGAGCAATGTTCGCGCCAGGACCCCACAGCACAGAATGAAGCGGTTCGTCAACGGTTACGCCTTTGGGGACATAGAGTACAACCCCGTTTTGAGCAAATGCCCCAGCCAACGCGGAAAATTTCCCTTCCTCCACGTTTACAGTCTTACCGATCATCCTTGCGAGCAATTCAGGATGTTTTTGTTCAGCGGTTACTAGATCTGTGAAGATGACGCCCCTCTGCGCGAGTTTTTCATCGAGGTCAATTTTTACGCCGCCCGGCGTGAGGATAATTTGTCCACCATGCTGATCTGCGATTAAGGGCTTTAGCAAGTCTTCGCGCACGGGCGGTAAACCGCTGGTTTCGCCATCCAACGCCAGCTTGAATTTGTCTGTGGGCAGGGTATGGATGTCCGTGCGCCGCCAGGCCTCCTCCGTGTTTACCGGGAGGGAAAGCCGTCTAAACGCGTTCCAGGCCAGGCTCCGGTAAGAAGCGACTGAGTCATTCGCTTCGCGTGCGCGGATGTCAGATTCGGTAAAATTAAATTCCTTTGCGGCGGTATCAACTCGTCGAGTCCTTGAAACAACTACTCTTGGTTTTTCCTGCATGTTAGCCAATCGAACCTTCCATCTGTAATTGGATCAGGCGATTCATTTCAACCGCATATTCCATCGGCAGTTCCTTGATAAGTGGCTCGATGAAACCAGATACAACCATCGTGGTGGCTGCTTCTTGGCTGAGACCGCGGGACATCAGGTAGAAGAGTTGCTCCTCACCCACCTTGCTCACAGAAGCTTCGTGACCGATGGTAACATCGTCTTCGTCGATCTCGATGGTGGGGTAGGTATCCGAGCGCGATTGCGGATCAAGAAGAAGCGCATCGCAGACCGTATTGGATTTGACGCCCTTCGAGCCTTTGTAAACCTTCAACAAGCCGCGGAAGGACGCGCGTCCACCACCCTTGCTGATGGATTTAGACGTGACCTTGCTGCTGGTATTCGGGGCGAAGTGGTACATCTTGCCGCCCGCATCCTGCGTTTGACCAGGACCTGCGAATGCCATGGAAAGCATTTCTCCACGCGCACCCGGCTCCATGAGATAACAGGAAGGATATTTCATTGTAAGTTTCGAACCGATATTGGCGTCCACCCATTCGTGTGAGGCATCTGCAAAGACTTTTGCGCGTTGGGTGACGAGGTTGAACACGTTCGTTGACCAGTTCTGAATGGTCGAGTAACGTGAGCGGGCACCCTTCTTAACAACGATTTCAATGACACCGCTGTGGAAGGAATTGGTAGTGTATTGCGGAGCAGTACAACCTTCCACATAATGCACTGAGGCGCCTTCATCCACGATGATGAGTGTGCGTTCAAACTGTCCAACATTGGCTGTATTGAGGCGGAAGTAGGCTTGCAGAGGCAAGTCCACTTTGACACCCTTCGGCACATACACAAACGAGCCGCCTGACCACACCGCGCTATTCAACGCCGCGAACTTATTATCTTCAATCGGGATGACGGTGCCAAAATATTCGCGGAACAAATCAGGGTATTGTCGCAGACCATCCTCAATCGAAAGGAAGATCACGCCCTGTTTTTCGAGATGCTCCAGGACAGAGTGATACACCATCTCGGATTCGTATTGCGCGCCCACGCCAGCTAAAAACTTACGCTCGGCTTCAGGGATACCCAATTTGTCAAAGGTCCTCTTAATATCATCGGGAACATCGTCCCATGATTTTTCGCTCTTCTCAGTCGGCTTGACGTAGTAAAAGATATTGTCAAGGTCCAGATCGTTGAGCTCGGGTCCCCAGGTCGGCATGGGTCGCTTCTGGAAATGCTCCAACGCCTTGAGGCGGAATTCAAGCATCCATTGCGGCTCGCCTTTCATGCGCGAGATATTTTCAACCACTTCACGGTTCAATCCGCGCTGAGACTTGAACACATAATTATCGTCGCGGTCATGAAAACCGTATTTGTATTCGCCAATATCTTCAAGGATTTTGGTATCTTCACTCATAATACACCTATCACTACGGCAGATGACGGACCGCATCGCGCGAAACCGACAACTGCCACTGTTATGGAATCCAATCTACGCTTCAGACGGCTCTTCATACTTCTCGCGAACCCATTCATATCCTTGGTCTTCAAGATGAAGAGCCAGATCGGGTCCACCCGATTCAACAATCTTCCCATCCAGCATCACATGGACGTAATCAGGCTTGATATAGTTCAACAAACGCTGGTAGTGCGTAATGATTAATATACCCAAATCTTTATTCATTAATGCATTAACACCATCTGCTACAATGCGCAATGCGTCGATGTCCAAACCTGAATCGGTTTCATCTAAAATCGCAATCTCTGGAGTAAGGGTTGCCATTTGCAAAATCTCCGCACGCTTCTTCTCGCCGCCAGAAAATCCTTCATTCAGATAACGACCTGCAATGTTTTGATCCACCTGGAGCAGATTCATCTTTTCCTTAAGCATCTTGCGAAACTCAGGGATGGGAATGCCCTTATCTTCAGGGTTCTGCGCGCGGCGTCGGGCGTTCAATGCGGTACGCAGGAAGTTGGCCACAGTCACACCAGGAATGGCGACGGGATACTGGAACGCAAGAAAAATGCCGAGACGTGAGCGTTCATCCGGTTCCAGTTCAAGGAGGTTCTGTCCTTTGAAAAGGACTTCACCTTCGGTTACAGCATAAGATGGGTGGCCCATTAAGGTGTATGCCAGTGTGGACTTCCCCGTCCCATTGGGCCCCATAATTGCATGGACTTTCCCCTGCTCTATCGTCAGATCAACACCTTTGAGAATTTCCTTTCCTTCGATTGAGACATGCAAATTCCTGATTTCGAGTTGCGACATTCGTATTTTTCTCCTAAATTAAGCCATTGCTGGCCTTTTATCACTTTTGTGAGATTATAGCAGGGAGGAGGGCAAAAGTCAATATTTATCATATTTTTCTAGTAAATTACCAACCAAAGGGAAACGAGGGTACAATTTCAGTGTTTTTGCAGATACACACTCGTGAAAACCCGGAGGCAGCATGAACTCAACCTTTGCAATGTGGCGCAAATCGCTTTCTCAACTGATTATGATGCAGGAAAAAAAGGAGTGGGATGCGCTGGACACACTTTCAAAATGGTTTATTGCTACACGATCTGTGGTCGGCACGATCACTCTTTATTCCGGACTGATCGGCGGATTGCTGGCCTGGCAATATCTATATGCCAACGGAAAACCGTTTAATCTGCTCACCTGGCTGATCCTGACCTTGGGATTATTCATTGCACACGGCACGAATAACCTGATTAACGACTACACCGATTTTAGCCGAGGTATCGACAAAGACAACTACTTCCGTACGCAGTATGGCGTGTACCCATTAGCGCAGGGCTTCTGGGATAAGTCCACGCACCTGCGCTGGTTCTTTGTCAGCGGTCTGCTGGCCACGCTGGCAGGAGTGTATGCTTTGTTCTATACAGGCTTTTCGCCAGTTGTAATCTGGCTATTTGCATTCGGCGCGTTCATTCTGCTGTTTTACACCTATCCGCTAAAATACGTTGGCATTGGCGAACTCTCAATTTTCATCATTTGGGGACCGCTGATGATCGGCGGCGTTTATTATGTCCTGACAGGCATCTGGGATTGGACAGTGATACTGGCCAGCATTCCCGTTGGATTGAATGTGGTTACTATCAACCTGGGTAAACACACTGACAAGCTCAATGAAGATAAAGTCAAGAAAGTAAGAACACTGCCTGTGCTGGTCGGTGAGCCCGCGGCGCGCTTCATCACAATGTCTGCGATTGTACTGTCCTATGTAATCACACTCTATCTTATCCTCGTCACGCATTTCTTTAGCCCTGTTATGCTGCTGATCTTCGTGGCGGCCAAGCCCGCGCGTATGGCGTTACAACGCCTGTCCAAGTCGCGTCCAGCTGGACCGCCTCCCGGCTATCCGATTTGGCCGCGCTGGTTCTCAACGGTATGTTTTGTGCATAATCGTGTGTTTAGTAACTACTTTGTGCTGGGACTCATCCTTGATACTGTATTACGAACTATTTTCCCAGGTTTCTGGCGATAAGTTTTTCTGTTGCATT
>DASWKT010000367.1:0-3315 GCA_036396515.1 Anaerolineales bacterium
ACGGCTGTCACTGAAAGATCAGCGGGTGAATGGCTGTTACAATTCCACCAGCCGCCGGGTTCAAAGTAAACAATTGCTCCAGCCGCCGTCCCAGGCGGCGATGATACCGATAAAAGCGTAGTACCAAAATGTCTCGCCAAACCATCTTGTCTTTTCTTCTTATTTCGCTGTTCACTTCCTGTGGGACTACCCAAGATGCCCAACCGCCTCCAATAGAAACGCCAACCTCCACTCTTACAGCTACACCTGCACTTACACCAACTGCCACGGCTGTTGCAACACACGCGCCTCAACCGCTCCGCTCTCCTGTTTCCTATGGGCCTGAGCCTGAAGATTTTCCTTCGGCCGTCAACCCACTGACCGGGCGCGAAGTGGTAGATCCATCCATCCTCAACTTTCCCGCTGTGCTTGTTTCCATCAGTAATATGCCGGTTACAGCGCGCCCACAGGCTGGGCCCGGTTTTGCGCCATGGGTCTTCGAGCTCTTCATCGGCGAAGGCACCACGCGCTTTATGGGCGTTTTTTACGGAGATTTCCCGCGCGCAGTCCCAAACGTCAATGGCGGATGCAAAGTACGCGAAGAGATCATTTATCCGAAAGGCCAGTGGATTGGCAATCGTGTTTGGCTGGATGAAAACGAAAACGGCCGGCAGGACGCGTGGGAGGTCGGTGTTGGAGGGGTGTGCGTTCGTCTGTTAGATGGGATCAGCCGCGAGGTCCTGAGTGAAGCGACTACTGATTCCAATGGTTATTATGCCTTCGAGCGTCCGTCTGCAGGGTCGATTATCCAGTTTATCAAGCCTGAATCCTACCAATTCACCAGCTCCAATCTAGGCGATGATGACCGTGATAGTGATGCGGATCCTGCAACGGGCGAGACGCGAGCGTTTCAATCAGATTCCACTGCTTCCTTCTGGGACGCAGGCTTGACTGGCGAAGCCGCGTCTGAAACGCCGATTCCTACCCCAAGCCCGGTTGTGACAGGCACACCGCCAAACTGGTACATTCCATCTGAGCCGTATGTTGGCCCCATCCGCTCTGGGCGATTGACCTACAACCAGATCGGGAGCATGTTTCCAAATAGTTGTCTTGTTTATGCCAGCGCAGCAACAGACATCGGTGAGAGACTGGATGCATGCGAGATCGTCTTTGGCGTGGACAGGACGACTCCAAACAGCGCTTTATTGACCGTGGCGCGTTTGCGCGAGTTGGCTGAAGAAAGCCTGAACCCGAGACAACCTGTTAATTATTCCGGCAATCTATTTTCAGATCTTGTTCCTGAAGGTGGGAAAACCGCGAACACGATCCGGGTTTATTATCATTCATACAGCCAGTCAGGATGGGAATACGATCCTATCTCGGGGACTTATCTACGTTACACGGACCGCGCCGACACGACGGGAGAGCTGTTCCCTGCCACAGATCGATTGACTGGCAGACAATTGGCTTTTGAAAATGTGATCGTTGTCTTTGCCGAACACAACCGCTTTCGTCACAATCAATTGGAAATTGATTTCAGCCTGGGACAAAAGAATCCCGCATACCTGTTCCGCGATGGGAAGGCTTTCAAGATCTATTGGTCTACGGCAAACCGTGAATGGGAACAGACCACCGGCCTCCTGCGCCCAATGCACTTCGTGGATGCGCAGAATAACCTTGTGCCTCTGCATCCCGGGCGGACGTGGATACACATCGTTACGCAATTTTCCTCGGTTACAGACCAAGGAAGTAATCAATGGTTGGTTCGATTCGTCCAGCCCGATGATCCAATCGATACGCCTGTGCCATAGTGAAGAGATTGACGCTGGTCGAGTAGCCCCAAATGCTCTTTGAGGGCGTACACCTGCACTCCCCGGCATGGTCAGAGACCACATCCGGGGCAGGTGTGCGTCAGGCGATTTGCTAAGCAAATCGAGTGTCGAGACCACAGGTAATTGGTAACTAGAGATTAGAGAACTGGAGATTATATGCATCCCTACGTTGCCTCACTAAAAGCATTGTTTGAGCAAAATGCAGACCCCAGCCAGGCCACGCCGATGAAGAAATATATGCGTGATCAGTTTGAGTATTTGGGGATCAAGACTCCCAAGAACGTGGCATTACAGAAGGAGTTCTATGAAGAATACGGTTTTCCTCCATTATCGGATCTGGATACCATCTTGCGTGATCTCTGGTCCCTTCCGCAGCGCGAATTCCAGTATGTGGCGGTGGGCTTGCTCGGCAGGTTCAACAAACAAATTCCTGCTAAATTCATCAATACCATTGAATATTTGCTCGTTACCAAATCCTGGTGGGATACGGTGGACAGCATCGCGGGCGGCACAGTTGGAGTCCTCTTTCAGAGGTTTCCAGAAGTCCGCGAAAAATATCTCGCCAAATGGCGCGCATCAGATAACTTCTGGCTGAGGCGCACAACGATCCTCTTTCAACTCAACTATAAAAAAGAAACTGACTTCGACCTATTGTGTGACATTATCCGTGAGAATCTCGATTCAAAAGAGTTTTTTATCAATAAAGCCATCGGCTGGTCACTGAGGCAATATGCGCGCATAGACCCAAAAGCCGTGAAAAAGTTTGTGAAGTCCACGACGCTCCATCCTTTGAGCAGGCGTGAGGCGCTGAAACATCTTCAGGAGTAAAAGAATGAGCGAAGAAAATAACAAAAGAATCGCACATCTTTGGTACGAAGTCATGTGGAGCAAGCCCGACCCAGACATCGCCGATGAGATCGTTGACCCAAATTACGCGCCGGAATGGATCCATATCGACAAGAAAGGCCCTGAGCAGATCAAGCACGAAATCGAATACTTCCGCTCAGTGTTCCCGGATTTGAAATATGAAATCGTCGAAACAGCCGTGTTGCCCGATCGCGTCTGGATTCGCTATAAAGCCAAAGGGACTCAACAAGGTTCCGCATGGGGCTTTCCGCCAACAGGAAAGTCCGTTGAATTTACAGGCGCTACCATCCTATATATCAAGGATGGCAAAGTCATAGATCGCTGGGGAGCATTCTCGTTTTACGATATCCTGGCGGACCTTGAGCTGGTTCCTCCAATATGGGAGCTCAAAAGTCATGTTCAATGGCAACCCTAATCTTCGAAGCCGATGATTTTGCACATCATCGGCTTTATAATTGATTTGTTCATATTCAAATAGGAGGAGCGATGTCAAAAGAGACCGAAGCGGTTATCCTTTCGGCGGCTCGCACACCAATCGGAAAGTTTCAAGGTTCATTGAGCAGTATCCCCGCACCCGAATTGGGCGCCGTCGCTGTCAAAGCGGCAGTGGAACGCGCCGGCATCAAACCCGAAGAGA
>DASWKT010000368.1:0-5411 GCA_036396515.1 Anaerolineales bacterium
GAGTAGTTCCGAGCAAAGCGAGGAACGTATCGAGACCAATATTACAAGTGAGAAAGTAATTTCAAGAAATTTTACATGTGTGGTCTCGATATGCCCGAAGAACACGGGCTACTCGACCACCTCTTGATATAAAAAATAAACCAAGGAGACTAAAACTATGCAAACCGATTTACGACGCCGCGACCTGATCGGCGACCTCGATTTCAGCAAAGAGGAGGTCGAGACCGTTTTGGACGTGGCATTCGACCTCAAGCGCAAACGCGCATTGGGCGAATTGCATCCCTACTTGCGTGATAAGGTGCTGGCAATGCTGTTCTTCTTCAGCAGCACGCGTACACGCGGCTCGTTTGAAGCAGGCATGGCACAGCTCGGAGGACATGCCGCATTTATCGAAAGTAAGACCACCCAGATTGCGCACGGCGACACGCCTGTCGAAATTGGTGAGATCTTTGGCCGCTACTTTGATGGCATTGCCATCCGTCACGTGGATTGGAAAGTAGGTAACCAGTACATCAACGATGTAGCCAAATATTCACGTTCGCCTATCCTGAACATGCAGTGCGAAATTTATCACCCTTTCCAATGCCTGGCCGATCTGATGACGATCATTGAGAAGAAGGGCCGCGACCTGCGCCGTAAGAAGATGGTCGTTTCGTGGGCCTACGCGGCTTCGTATCAGAAGCCAATCTCGGTGCCCCAATCCTTGATCCTGCAAATGCCTCGCTTCGGCATGGACGTTGTGCTGGCTCACCCGCCCGAATTCAAACTCATGCCCGAGATCATGGAGGCGGCGCAGGAACAGGCCAGGAAGTTCCATACCGGCTTTGAAGTTATTAATGATGCTGATGGCATGGAAAAAGCCTTCAAGGATGCGGATGTTGTCTACGCCAAATCGTGGGGCGCCATGCTGACTACCGAAGACGCCAATGAAGGTGCCAGGATCATCAGTCAATACAAGCATTGGATCACGGACACAAAAAAAATGAAGGCCGCCAAGGATGATGCCATTTATATGCATCCTCTTCCTGCCGACCGCGACGTTGAGGTCACCAGTGAGGTGATGGATGGTCCGAACTCAGTTGTTTTCGATGAAGCTGAAAATCGCCTGCACGCTCAAAAAGCTGTGATGGCATTGACGATGAGTTAAGTACACGAGTAGACAGGTAAACAGGTAGACAAGGAAGTAGATGTGAGCGAGAAGGAATCTTTGTATAGATCGCCAGGAGAAAAAGGCAAACGCGGGTTTGAAGATTTGGAGTGTTATAAGCTCTCGTTGGAAGTCATGGCGAAGATTCATACGTTCTCAAAGACTCTGCCTCCTGATGAAAAGTACGACCTATATGCCCAGATCCGTCGTTCATCAAAAGGCGTGACTGGCAATATTGGTGAAGCCTATGGGCGTTATCACTATCTTGATAGCCTGCACTACTACTCCATCGCGCGCGGTGAACTCAATGAAACACTTGCGCATTTGATTGACGCATGTGTTTTGAAATACATTGACCAGTCAGAATTTGAAAACCTATACACACTAATCCGTCAGGCGGAACAAGCTCTCAATGGTTTTATGGCTTATATCCGCCGGCAGCGCGCTGGCTCACAGGAATATGGTGATAAAAAGATTCACGAAAATCAAGCGGATTATGACATTCCGTCGGATGAAGAAAATAACAAAGAATAATTAACTCTCAGGCCCTGTGTACATGTATACCTGCATACCTGTATACGGCCTCCAAGGAGAAAACATGGCAAATCGTAAATTAGCAGTCGTTGCGATCGGTGGCAACTCCCTCATCAAAGATGAAAAGCGCAAAACCGTGGAAGATCAATATGAAGCCTCCAAAGAAACCACCTTCCATATTGCCGATATGATTGAAGCGGGCTGGGACGTAGCGATCGGTCACGGCAACGGGCCTCAGGTTGGGTTTATTCTGAGGCGCTCTGAAATCGCTGCGAAGGTGGAGGGCATGCATGAAGTCCCACTGGATGTATGCGGCGCGGACTCACAGGGCGCAATTGGTTATGCCCTCCAGCAGACCCTGCAAAATGAACTGTACCAGCGTGGTATCAAGAAACCCGTCGCGACGGTGGTCACACAGGTGCTGGTGGACAAGAACGACCCCGCCTTCAAGAATCCTTCCAAACCGATTGGGTCGTTCATGGATGAGACCGAAGCCAAACACCGCGAAAAGGATATGGGCTGGAGCGTCGTTGAAGATGCCGGCCGCGGCTGGCGGCGTGTAGTCGCTTCGCCTTTGCCGAAGGAAGTGGTTGAACTCGAAGCGGTCAAAACATTGATTGAGGCGGGAACGATCGTCGTCACGGTAGGAGGCGGTGGAATCCCTGTGATTGACGTCAGCGATCATGAATATCAGGGCGTGGCCGCAGTGATTGACAAAGACTTCGCCTCCAGTTTGCTGGCGAGCCTGATCAATGCTGATCTGTTCCTGATCTCCACCGCGGTGGAAAAGGTCGCCATCAACTTTGGCAAGCCGGATCAGAAGTGGCTGGATAAGATGACATTAGCCGAAGCCAAAGAGTATCTTTCCCAGGGAACACACTTCGCAAAAGGTTCGATGGCTCCGAAAATTCAAGCCATCATCCGGTTCCTTGAGAATGGTGGCAAACAGGCGCTCATCACCAACCCTGAGAATATCGGTCGTGCCTTGAAGGGAGAAACAGGCACTTGGATAGTTCCGTAGGTTTCATACAGCTGTAAGATATACAAGCCTAGCAGGTCCTGAATAATCACGGACCTGTTAGGCTTGTCTGTCCATTTGATTGGGTAATACTTTCCTTGTTTTGAGCCATTCACCACTATAATTGCGCTCTATGTCTGTTCGGCCCCGCGTATTGTTAAGTATAGATTATGAACCCGTGTTTGCGCTGTTCCGGCACTATGATAGCCTGACGGATTCTGCCTATCGTCGTGACCTGGATAGTGGATTCACATTGCATGCCATTGACCCGATCCTTGAGCAGCTGGGTAATTCCAAAGCGAGTATTTATCTGGTTGGCGAAATTGTGCAGTGGTATCCCGAAGTGCCTCAAAAGATTGTTTCTGCCGGCCACGAGCTTGGTTTGCATTGTCACATCCATCGTCCACTGGGGAATGTTCACGAACTCGCAGAAGATATACGCGCCTCAGCATCCTGGTGCAAGCAATACGGTGTGCGCGGTTATCGCGCACCTATGATCGGAATCAACGAAGCGGCTTATCAGTTGCTCGGTGATTCGGGTTTTTTATACAGCTCTTCCATCTATGCTCCGGCGGGAGTAATTCTGCGAAAAGGGGAAGTATGGGAGATCCCGGTCAGCACCCTGCGCTTTCATGAAAAAAATGGAACGTATACTGCGCCTCGTGATTTCTCGCTGAGATTACTCTTTAATGGAGAGATTCCATACGGGTCCAGTTTTAGCATCGGATTAATGGGCAGCAGAGTTCTTAACATCATCGAGCAGGAATTGAAGCGCGGTCTCAGCCCGGTGATCATCTTACACCCATATGAATTAGTGAAGCCGGCCCCCTCCACGCGCCTCACGCGTGACCTGGCACTGAATCCGTTATTTTTGCCTTTCCTGCGCGATAAGTCTTATTTCCTCTCGGACTTGTTACGGAATTTCCCTGTCTCTCCCCTTGGAGCCTATCTCGACGAATACTTGAAGATCATGGAATCTTAATGAGCTTCCAACCGTCTCCTCAGGCTCGCATATTGCAGGAGAATGAATCCATCACTCTGCCTGAATCCCTTGCACAGTCAGCAGGGTTTGTTGGGTTAGATACGTGGATGACGTTTGTGCATAGCATGTATGGATTTCCCGTTTACAGGATCGCCTCTCATCTAAATAATGAAATCGTTGGCTGGCTCGCGCTTGTGCGTGTTCAACACCCTGTCTTCGGCGATTACCTGACAACCGCCCCCTTTGGGTCTTATGGTGGTTTCGCGTATTCATCTACGCCTTCACGCGATGTTTTGCTGAACAAAGCCAGGGCCCTGGCAGAAGATCTGGATGTGGAGCATGTGAACGTCCGATTTGAGGCGGGAGGGGGGACCCCGCCCAAAGGCTGGATCCAGCATCCCATCTACGCCACGTACCGCGCGGATCTGTCCCCCGATCCCGATAAATTGATGAGCGCTTATAGCTCCGACCACCGCAACCATATCCGTAAATCGTTGAAGAAAGGATTCTCGATCAAGTTTGGTCAGTTGGATCTGCTTGATGATGTGTATGAAGGGCTCGTGCGCAGTATGCATGAACTAGGCTCGCCCTATCACAACAAATCGTATTTGCGCGCGATGGCAGAATCATTGGGTGACGCCTTGGAATTCGCTGTTTTATATAGCGCGCAGAATGAATTAGCTGGCGCGGGAGTTTTCATCTTTAATAGTGATGTGGCAACGAATCTGCATGCAAATATTTTGCGGCGTTTTCGCTCAGATTATGCCGGAGAGTTTTTGTACTGGTCTGTGATCGAACGTTATTGCCGGAAAGGTTGTAAGGTATTTGACCTGGGACGCAGTCTGATCGGTTCTGGTAACGAAGTGTTTAAAATGAAATGGAAGCCCCGCAAGCAGTTGCTGGCTTACTGGTATGCACTTATGCCCGGTCATGCGCTGCGGGAATTGAATCAGAAGAATCCCAAATTCCAGTTCGCTATTTGGATGTGGAAACACATGCCATCCTTTGGGGTGCGCCTTCTTGGTCCCTTCCTCATCAAGGGACTGGCCTGAGTTTTTATGGATTACGCGCTCGTTGAGTTCTCTCAACTGGATACGGATGGCATAAACCGCCTGGCTACACTTCATCATTCCGTCATGCAGACCTTGCTTTCAGAATTGGGTCTGCCGCTGGTTTTGCGATATTATCAGGTTGCACATGATGATCGATCAGTCGTAGGGATTTGTGCCGTATCCCCTTCCGGCGAAATGCTCGGGTGGGCCTTAGGCTCCCCTCACCCGGGTTTGATCAATTTGCGCCTTCGTACGCCGTTCACGTGGTTCTTATCTCAGATGCTTCGATTAACTCTTATCCGTCCGCTCGTCTTGTGGCAATTGATCTCTTCTGTTCTTGGTTCATCAGGACAACCAGATATGAAAAGCGGCGCCATTGAGCTGATATATATCGGTGTCGCACCAAATCAAAGAAATAAGGGATTGGGAAGAGAGTTGCTGGATGCGTTTATAGAAGCGAGCCGCTCAAGCGGATATCGTTCTGTTGTTCTAAGTGTCGAGATGGAAAATACGCCCGCCGTGGCATTGTATGAAAAGGCAGGGTTCAAGATCTTTCAGTCCTGGTCAGAGGGTCGTTATAAACGTCATCGCATGGAATTGACTCTGACATGAAAGCGTATTCGGAAAAGTTCAAGGCTGCATTATCCTCACCGCGTAGTGTGCCGGTTATATTGTTTA
>DASWKT010000369.1:0-4536 GCA_036396515.1 Anaerolineales bacterium
TGGAAATGTGTAACCAGGAGATATTTGATTTCAGCGAGTGCAATCCCCTTTCGTTTGAGTTCAGCTGTTAATTTTGGCAGTGTTCCGGGCCAGCCGCAGCGCAGTCAACCAACAATTTCCCATCTTTGAACTCAATCGCATAATAGTTGGTTGAATCATAGCCGACATTGACGATGTTCATAGTTCTTACAGGATAGCCAATACTTCGATTTCTGTCAGCCACTTTACCCAATGCCACCCTCGACGCGAGGGCACAACAGCACGCAAGGGATAGCCGTGCACGTGATCTAACACCTGGCCACCAACCTGCGTGGCTAACAAAATCTCTTGAGCCTCCGCAGGGGTTAGATGAGCGGTGTAGCCTGAAACATCTCTCAAAATGATGCCCACTTTCTCCTGATGTATTCCGGCGTGTGCCAACAAATCGGTCAGACGAACGCCCTGCCAGACCTGCCTGGTATACCAGCCGCCTGTACAGTCGAGGGTGGCAGTCAACCTTGATAAGGACAAGGCAAGCACATCCGCGTAGCTCAAAGTAAGAGGTGTTTTGACTGCACCCTTGACGGTCAGTTTCCATGTTTCCGGTGTCAACCTGATTTTGCCCTGGTCGGCTGCCGTAGTTACAGGGTAATCCAGCCCGGTAAAGGAGCCATCCTCACGAGAACCGGTAAACCGGCGTGGCGAGTCTTTACTTTGAAGTGCCCTTGAGAGAGTCTCAGCCACGCCCCAGGTTGCAACCGCCGCCACACCAAGACCCATCAGCTTGAGCGCCTGCCGCCGCCCCGCGAAATCAGTCCGCTTTGGGCGAGGCCAGCGTCGCCAGACGTGGATCAGGAAAAGCGGTGCCAAGCCAAGAGCGATTCCCCAGTGCCATCCAATCCCGCTGTATGCATATGGCCCGATCCAAACATAGTAGTCGCCAAGATTCCATGCCCACATCAACCCCAAAACCAGGACGGTGAGCGTAGCCGCGGCTAAGACGAGGGAGATGACGACCATCAGATTGCGGTGGAAGCGACGATCTAGCCCGCGGCGCAGCGAATGCCATGAGATCAAGCTCTTCCACGGAATGAGCAGGATGAGAGCCCAGGCAGCAGCGCGGTGAATTTCAAATAATATAGAGGGGAAGGGCCACACTAAACCGTATAGACCTGTGAGGCCGAGTAGGATGAACAAACTTAAGATGAGACTATTGATGAAACGCAGGCTTGCACCGTTCATCAAGTTCTCCTTTCTCTTACCGATAAGTATTGCTTCTTTCCTTAATCCAAAGTTGAATTTACACGTTGTCTGTTAAGAAGCAAAATTGTAAATCTGATATTAGCGCCCTAGGGTCTGCGCGACGCATGCAGGGGGACCGCAGATGCTCACGACTTTGCGCCGAAGTCCGGTCCCAGAGGGGTGCTGCGCAAAGACTTCTGACTCCTGTAGAAATTATCTATATACAATTCTTCTGAACTTCTCTTCGTAGCGCGGATTTTCGTCCGTGCTGTCTTTGGTGTGGCGGGACAGCATGCGTTCCTTGAATTTCTCTACATCGCCGATCTGCGATTTATGACTTAACAAGGCTTCGAGTTTAATTGTCCAGCTTTCTGTCACATCTATGATCGTATCTGGTTGTTGGGTCAATGAACACCATACTTCCTTTGGCATGTGAGGCTCAAAGCCTTCCGCGATCAGTTCAGGGAAATATTCCTTATTGCCTGCCGCAGGGAAGACTGCATCGAGCACAGCCTGTCCTGCGGCACGGTGATCGGGGTGGTTGATCCCGTAGGCGGCAAATAAGTTTTGGGGGTCACATGTGACCAGGATGGCAGGTTTGAAATTGCGGATGGCCCGCGTAACTTTACGACGCAAATCCAGATCCGCAACCAGGTAACCATCCGGATTATTCATGATGTGAACCGCCTCGGCGCCAATGACTTTCGCCGCGCTATGCTGTTCTTCATGCCGCAGCGCACACAGTACGTCAGGAGTCATATCAGCAGTCGTTGAGTCGTTAAAGCCTTTATCACCGCAAGTGAGCAGTTGGTAAGTGATGTGGTGTCCCGCGCGGGCCCATTTTGCGAGGGTCGCGCCGCAGAAGAACTCGGGGTCGTCAGGGTGCGCGAGGATGACGAGAATGTTTTGAGGGGAGTCCCAAGTGTCAGGTTCCATGGGTCAGATGTCGGCTGAGGAAGAGGCGCATGTTGGGTCAGAAGATCGGATTTTTTGAGCCAGTAACATTTCTTACCGCGAAGAAGCAAAGCGCGCTCCGTTTCGTCTTCGCTCAACGTGAAGGTTAGTTTTGGTTGCTTTTGCGCGCTTTGCCGCAGGTGCATCCGCCGCTATTGTGGCGGTCACACGGCGCTTCGGATTTGCGTCGCAAGGCTTCCAACTCGTCCCAGGGCTGCAATTGTTCGCGGTCAAAGATCTCTGTGAAGCGTTTGCCTTCTTCAGCTTCGATCAGCACCATTACCTTGTTGCTCATAGGTATGATGTCCACTACCTTGCCTTCGCCCTTGGGTGTGATGACACGTTTGTTGCGCTTGGGGAGCTGCTTGCGGGCCTCGACATATTGCTCGTATTCGTAGATGAGACAACAGCGCAGGCGCCCGCACATGCCCGTGATCTCGTTGGGCGTGAGAGAGATACCCTGTTCCTTCGCCATCTTGATAGAGATGGGAGAGAATTCCGTGAGGAACATGGAACAGCAGCGGGTTTCGAGGCCGCATGCACCCATGCCACCGATGATCTTTGCCACATCACGCGGACCGATCTGCCGCATTTCGATATGTGTGCTGGGGTAGAGATCATGCATGTCTTTTTTGAGGGACTTTAGATCCACTTTCTCATCGCTCTCTGTGCTGAACAGGAAGGCGAGACGCGAGCCGTCGTAGTTGTATTCCGCGGCGACGATCTTGATCTGCGCCAATCCGAGCTCAGAAGCGCGGGCGCGGCAATTGATCATGGCTTCGGTCTGTTTGGATTGCCAGGACTGGAGCAGGAGCAGGTCGCGCGGGGTGGCCCGTCTTTCTACCGATCTCCACCCGCCCTCGGGTCTCTCGGAGGGATCCTTCACAAGTTGAACGACTTCGCCTAAATGCCTGCCGCGTGAGGTATCTACGATAACATGTTCGCCGACTCCCACATCAGGGACGGTGGATGAGTCGAAATGGTATATTTTTCCGATTTTGGTGAAACGTACACCGATAATGTTTGGTTGCATGACTTGAATTATACCGTACTCGGGTTAACGAGTGATGTTAAGAAACATACAGTAAAGATGCTATAATTTATCTGAATTATCTTCACAATAATCGTTTTTGGCAACGCCAGAAAGGAGGCGCAATCGGCTGAAGATTTGTGTTCACGATTCGGCGGAGAAAGATTTGTTAAATCTTTTAAGAACGAGGAGAAGAAGAATGAACGCCAAAAGACCTTCGCTTTACTCTTTGACTAGCATGATGGTCATGTTGACATTGCTCCTATCCGCCTGTGGCGGGGGAGTTGTCACGGCCACGGAAGCCCCTGCCCCCGAAGCGACTGGCACGCTCTCCGTCCTCGAATGGGCTGGCTATGACGCCGAAGATTTCTGGGTGGATTTTAAGAACGCTTATCCTGACGTCACTGTAAATTTCGAGATTGGTATTTCCGATGCCGATATCTATTCCAAGATGGCGGCCGGCAATCAGGCCGACGTTTTCCATCCGTATTCGGGCTGGTTGCAGTTCTATGTTGATGAGGGACTAGTCGAAGAAATAGACACCAGCAAACTCAGCAATTGGGATAAAGTCTCTGAAAGTCACAAGAAATTAGGCCAGATCAATGGCAAACAGTATTTCATCCCTTGGGACATAGGCTTCACGTCCATTCTTTATCGCACGGACAAAATTCCCGAAGGAGTCGATTCGTGGGCGGCGCTCATGGACCCAAAGTACGCGGGTCACATCTCCATGTGGGACGATGGTCCCGGCGCGGTGACAATCTCATCCTATATTCATGGATATGACGAGACCGCCATCACCGACGAGCAGCTTGCCGCGATCCAGGAAGAGTGGATTGCCCAGCGCGATTTGAATCTCTTCTACTGGGCTGGCGAACCAGAATTGCAGGAGGGTATGAGGAGCGGCGATGTGTGGGCCGCGTATGCCTGGCAGGGCTCCTATGCCTTGTTGCTCGGTGAGGGCGTGCCGGTCGCTTATGCCAACCCGAAAGAAGGACGCAATTCCTGGGTTGGCTTCTACGGCATTCGCAAGGGCACCGAGAATCTCGATCTTGCCATGAAATTCCTGGATGCAAAACTGGCTGAAGCCACTGGCAATAACGTCGTGAACCTGTTCTATTATGGGCATTCAAATCAGGATGTAATGAACAGTGTAACCGACCCGATGCTCATAGAAGCGTTCGGGCTCAATGATCCTTCCATTCTTGAGAAGACCAACTTCACGCCAAACTTGACTGCCGAACAACGTGATGCATGGACAGCCATGTGGGCTGAAGTGAAAGCCGCGCCGTGACGACCCCCTCCTCATCCCTCCCCCATCCCGCGTCTCG
>DASWKT010000370.1:0-6615 GCA_036396515.1 Anaerolineales bacterium
GCAACCAGGCTGAACTGCCCATCGAAAAAGTTTCAGCCACATTAGCCCTGATGGAGCTGAAAGGGATGGTACGCCAGGTGGGTGGCATGAACTATGTCGCTGTGCGTGAGGAGCAGTCCGACTATTTTGCTTAGGATATAGGATATGGAACATACATATGCAGTGATTATGGCTGGAGGTGGGGGGACTCGCCTTTGGCCCGTTTCGAGAAAAGAAAAACCAAAACAATTGCTGTCTTTGCTGGGAAAAGAAACCCTGTTTCAGAGCACTGTTGCTCGCCTAAAAAAATTCTTTCCTCCAGAAAGAATCCTGATCGTTACAGTCGCTGAGCTGGCGCGTGAGATGCAGGAGCAGGTGCCTTCGATTCCTGTTGAAAATTATTTGATCGAACCGGCTCCACGCGGCACCGCCTCTGTGGTAGGATTGGCGGCTGCGGTACTTGAAAAACGTGATCCGCAGGCGGTCATGGCGATCCAGACCTCAGATCACTACATACGCAACCATGATTTATTTCATTTTCTGATCCGTACGGCCTTTGATGTCGCGAATGAAAGTTACCTTGTTACGCTTGGAATTGCACCAACCTTCCCTTCCACTGCGTATGGCTATATCCAACAAGGTGAATCGCTGGATGGCGATTACAAATATCCTGTCTACAAGGTCAAACGCTTCAAAGAGAAACCGGACCAGGACACTGCCCAGCGGTTACTGCGGAGTGGCGATCATTCCTGGAATAGCGGCATGTTTATCTGGCGCGCGGATGCCATCCTGGCAGAGATCGAGAAGCAAATGCCCGAACTTTTCAAAGCCGTCAACGAAATTTCTGCTGCTTGGGATACACCCAAACAGGATGAGGTTTTGCAGGAATACTGGCATGATTTGAAAAGTCAAACGATCGATTATGGCATCATGGAAAAAGCCGAGCAGGTTGCGGTGTTGCCGGCCGGTGGATTGGGCTGGAGCGATGTGGGTTCATGGAATTCACTGTTTGAGGTCCTGCTGCCGGATATGAATGGAAATGTGGCCGCGGGCGCGCAGCATCTGGCGCTCGATACCCATAATACCCTTGTTTACAGCGGCGACGATGAGCGCCTCGTTGTGACAATTGGCGTGGATGACATGGTTGTTGTGGATGCTGGTGATGTTTTGATGATCTGCAAAGCGGATCAGTCGCAAAAAGTACGAGATGTTGTAGAGCATCTAAAAAAACATCATCAGGAGAAATTCTTGTAAATTTTGCTGTTGCGAGGATGCTACGCGGTTCTTGCCGACAAAGCAAGCCAACGAAAGAGGAGACACTTCCACCTGGCGCACACCCCCTGGCACTACCCGTGATTTGCTCACCTGCACTTGCCGCTGCGCGGCTAAGCGCATGCGCACACCTGCCCCGGGCGCAGGCGCCGGGGAGTGTAGCAAATCACGGCAGGTGTGCCCCGGGTGTGGTCTCCGACCATACCGGGGAGCGCGGGTGTTGCATTGCCCTTCGGGCTCGCAATAATAAAACAAAGGTTAATTTATGGAAGCTTACTGCATGAAGTGCAAGACCAAACGTGAAGTAGAAGATCCTGTTGCGAATTTCAACGCAAAAGGGTCTCCTGTCACGTTAGGTATATGTCCTGTTTGTGGCACGAAACTTTATCGAATGGGTAGGACTCCGGCGCATGAGGGATTGACTCCTCCTGAAAAGCCGGTGAAGGTGGAAAAGCGCGCGGGAAAGCTGGTTGTTGTCGAATCCCCGGCGAAAGCCAGGACTGTGGGGCGCTATTTGGGGAAGGGCTACACCGTCCGCGCCTCGGTGGGGCACGTACGTGATCTGCTGAAATCCCAGCTTTCTGTGGATGTGGAAAACAATTTCGAGCCGAAATACCGCGTCCCAAATGAGAAGAAAGATGTGGTCAAGGAGCTCAAGAAGCTCGCACAGAAAGCGGAGGAAGTTTATCTCGCGACCGATCCGGATCGCGAAGGTGAATCGATCTCGTGGCATTTGATGGAAGCCGCACAGATCGAGCCTGAGCGTGCAAAACGCGTGGTCTTTCATGAGATCACCGAACCCGCGGTGAAGGAAGCTTTCACTCATCCGCGCGCCATCAACATGGATTTAGTGGATGCCCAACAAGCGCGGCGCATCCTGGACCGATTGGTCGGGTACAGCATAAGTCCGATCCTCTGGGAGAAGGTGCGCGGCCGCCTTTCGGCAGGACGTGTTCAATCGGTGGCGCTCAGGCTGATCGTCGAGAGAGAGCGTGAGATCGAAGCGTTTGTGCCCGTTGAATATTGGTCCATCCATGGGGAATTCAAACCCGAGGGCCTGCAATCCACTTTTATTGCGAAGCTGGCAAAGATCGATGAGAAGGATGCTGAGCTTCCGGACGAGGACACTGTAAAGCCTGTTTTAGTTGACATGGAAACTGCTTCGTATACGATCACAAAGATCAAACGCGGCGAACGCAGACGTAAACCATCGGCTCCGTTCACCACCTCAACTTTACAGCAGGAAGCCTCACGCAAATTGGGGTTTACAGCGAAACGTACCATGGCGCTTGCCCAGGGATTGTACGAAGGTCAGGATGTGGGTAACGGAGGGGCAACCGGTTTGATCACTTATATGCGGACAGACTCAACCAACGTCTCTGCATCGGCGCAAAATGAGGCAAGGCAGTACGTGACCAAAAAGTATGGCAGCGATTTTTTGCCCGCCCATCCGCCTCAATATAAAACCAAGTCCGCGAATGCACAGGAGGCGCATGAGGCCATCCGCCCGACATCCGTGATGCGTGACCCTGAACAAATCAAACAGTATCTCGAGCCTGCGATGTACAGATTGTATCGCCTGATCTGGCAGCGCTTTGTTGCCTCTCAGATGGAAGCGGCTGTGTATGATACGTTACAGGTGGAAGTGACAGGCAAGTCCCGTGAGCATGCGTATCTTCTACGCGTGTCCGGTTCGACTGTGAAATTTGCGGGTTTTTTGGTCGTCTACGAAGAAGCGAAGAATGAAGACGTGAAATCGGAAGAGGATGAAGAGAACGTTGCCATTCCGGCTGGCCTTGCAGAGGGGCAGAAGCAGGAACTCATCCGGCTGATCCCTGAACAGCATTTCACACAGCCACCCCCGCGTTATTCAGAGGCGTCTCTTGTGCAGGCGCTTGAAGAAGACGGCATCGGCCGCCCTTCCACGTACGCGCCGACGCTTTCCACCATCCAGCAGCGCGGTTATGTTCTTCGAGAAGAAAAGCGTCTCGTACCGACGGAAATCGGCATGCAGGTCAATGATCTGATGGTGCAATATTTCCCTGATATCGTTGATCTGACATTTACCGCCCGCATGGAAGAAGACCTTGATATGATCGCCAACGGCCAGGCGGAATGGGTCGAGGTTATGCATGAGTTCTATCGCCCGTTTGCTGAGGATATAAAAAAGGCGCAGGCAGAAATGCCTGTCACCAAAACCGGACCGGAGCCGATCGGCCGTCAATGCCCGGAGGATGGCGGAGAACTTGTCATCCGTCATGGGCGCTTTGGAAAGTTCATTTCCTGCTCGAATTTCCCGACCTGCCGTTATACAGAACCGTTGCTTGAAAAGATCGGGGTCACGTGCCCGAAGGATGGCGGTGAACTCATCGAGCGCAAGACGCGCAAGGGCCGTACCTTCTACGGTTGTATCAATTATCCCAATTGTGATTTCACGTCATGGAAGAGGCCCCTTAAGCAGCCATGTCCAAAATGCGGCGGCTTATTGGTTGTTGCAGACAGGCATAAAGCCCAGTGCACGAATTGCCAGGAAACCTTCCAGTTGGAAGATATTGTCCCTGAAACTATTGAATAGGAGAAGACATGCATTTCACACCCCTCCCATATCTCGATCCCGGCTCTGGCAGTTTTTTGATCCAACTGCTGATTGCCGCATTGTTAGGTCTCGCGGTTGCCGTGCGTGCTTCGTGGAGCAAAATAAAGGGATGGTTTGGCATCCAACCGAAGAACGATGAGGACGATGACGAACCAAGTGAATAGCGGACAGCTCGCCGCTTCCTTCCGGGACCCGAGCGGGTTCCTGTTTTCTCGCGACGGAGTCCTCTACCGGCAGGTCAACCGCAAATATGAGCAGGAATATGTGCGGTTGATGGAATCTGGCTTGTATGAGAAGCTGGTCAAACCCGGGCTGCTGATCCCGCATGTTGAGGTGGATGGACCTCCGGCTGTCGCGGCAGCGGAGGCTGCGCTTAAAGTCATCCAGCCGGAACGCGTGCCCTTCATCTCCTATCCATATGAATGGTCGTTCGGTCAATTGAAAGATGCCGCGCTTGCGACTCTATCCATCCAGCGGCGTGCGCTAAAAGCCGGGATGTCCTTGAAGGACGCCAGCGCATACAATATTCAATTTGTGCGCGGCAAAGCAACCTTGATCGATACGCTTTCATTCGAGATTTGCAAGGAGGGACAGCCGTGGGTGGCGTATCGCCAGTTCTGCCAGCATTTTCTTGCGCCGCTGGCTCTGATGGCCCTGAAGGATATCCGGTTGAATCAGTTGTTGCGCGTGTATATTGACGGTGTCCCGCTTGACCTGGCGAGTCAGCTGCTGCCCTGGACGACGCGCTTCAATTTTGGCTTGTTGACGCACATCC
Organism: Anaerolineales bacterium; assembly: GCA_036396515.1. GTDB lineage: Bacteria > Chloroflexota > Anaerolineae > Anaerolineales > Villigracilaceae > Defluviilinea. The sequence continues at coordinate 4,623 of DASWKT010000370.1, forward strand.
ATTTGCATGCCGGTGCACAGAAACGCTACGCGTACGCAGGTGAAGAAATCAAATCACGCAGTGGCGGAATGAGCAGGCAGGCGATGACCGGCTTGATAGACAGCCTGGATGCGACGGTTCGAAAATTGGCTTGGAAGCCGGCCGGAACGGAATGGGGAAATTATTATGATATTACGAATTATTCTGATGCTGCATTTGAGCACAAGAAACAACTTGTCCGTGAATGGGTCGGGCAGGTGAATCCCGCGCTTGCATGGGATCTGGGAGCGAACAACGGTGTGTTCAGCCGTGTGGTCAGTGGCGCCGGTTCGTTTGTGGTCTCCTTCGACATTGACCCTGCGGCTGTGGAACAAAATTATCGTCAGGCAAAAAGTGAGAAGGAGGCAAACCTTCTGCCTTTGCTGCTGGACCTCACGAATCCCAGCCCCTCACTTGGCTGGGCAAATCGCGAACGTGATTCGTTTGGCTTGCGTGGTCCGGCGAATATGGTTCTGGCGCTGGCTGTCGTTCATCATCTTGCGATTTCAAATAATGTGCCTTTGCCGCAGCTGGCTGACTTTTTCGCAGAGACAGGCGAATGGCTGGTGATCGAGTTTGTTCCCAAATCTGACAGCCAGGTACAAAAGCTGCTTACTTCACGGGAAGATATCTTTCCCACTTATACGCGCGCCGGATTTGAAGCTGCGTTCAACAAGAGATTCAAAATTCACAATGCGATTGATGTACGCGAATCGGAACGCGTGTTATATTTGATGCAAGGAAATTAACGAGATTTCTGGTACTTTCGACAGTTTTTTTGTTCCAGGGATGGTATATAATAAGTAAACCTCCCTCAAAAAAGGAATAAGCCATGGAAGCGTTAACTGCGATCGTCAAAAACCTTCTCCAGACAACCAGAGTGGCTCTCATCGTAGGCGTGGTATTGGGTCTGCTGCTTGGCCTGATCATAGGCTGGGGAATCTGGCCTGTGCAATGGACGGATGCCACCCCCGAAGTCCTGCGTGAAGATCTGCAGAGAGACTATTTGCGGATGATAATTGATTCCTATAACCGAACGGGCGATACGAATACTGCCATGGCGCGTTGGGATAATTTGGGTGCAGTCGCAGACTCTACATACACGAGCTTGCTAACTGATCCGGGATATCTGAATCCGGCTGATATTCAGGCATTTGGGGGACTTGTTCAAAGTGTAAGGGGAGTTCCTCCAGGTCAGACTGCTCCGGGGGGCGCAGCGACATCCGGAATGGGGTCGGCTGTTCTTTATGCCTCCATAGTAGTTGTGCTTATATTGGTCGCAGTAGGCGCTCTTTATCTGTGGCGACTGCTTCGAAAAGGTTCCGGCACGGTCACCCCCGTTATGCAAGCGGCAGAGGCCAGCCGCCAGGCTGAGAAAACCAATTTTGAGGAAATGGGTCTGGCGCCTCCCATCACACAGACAATGACAACCTACGTTTTGGGTGATGACCTGTACGATGAGTCATTCAGCATCGATACCGGAGGCGGCGAGTTCCTGGGTGAATATGGCGTGGGCGTTTCAGAAACGGTTGGTGTAGGCGAACCAAAGAAAGTCGCGGCACTTGAAATCTGGCTGTTCGATAAGAATGACATCAAGACCGCCACGAAGGTGCTGATGACAGAGTATGCCTACAATGACCCCAATATCCGCGCCCGGCTCGAACCGAAAGGCGAGCTTGTGGTTGTCAAACCGCAGGAACAGGTTTTACTTGAGACGGCGACATTGCAGCTGCTGGCAACGGTGGTGGATATGGAATATGGAACCGGTGCGATGCCGCAAAAGAGTTATTTCGAGCGCATCACCCTGGAGCTGGCGATTTGGCCCCGCAGCGGGCAATAAACGGCATCTGAATCAACATGACACACCCCGAATTTAAGAAATAGGGGAGTGTCATGTTTTTATGACAGATTTAGTTCGCGAAGAAGAGACAGACAGTAGATCGCGAATCAGATGACCATAAAATTGGACATCATG
>DASWKT010000371.1:0-17821 GCA_036396515.1 Anaerolineales bacterium
TGGCATCGATTATTGGCCCGCGACAGGCAACTTTCTGATCAATGACTCCGAAGTCGAAGAATCAGTTGGAGGCAATCCACCGGTCTATTGGCATGGATATAATGTCTTTTTATCCACCCCGGCTGGCGATCTAGCGGGTAATTGCACCACATTCACTGCGGCACCAATCAGTCTGGCCTATAATAATTTTTCGAATGAGCCTACGGGCGTGGCGATCAACCCGAATAATAATCATATCTTCTTTTCAAACGATGGCTCCAATAGCCGGGTGTTCGAGGTGGGCATGGGAACCGATAATGTTTATTGCACCTCGGATGATACCGTTACCCGTACTTTCGTTGCCACTTTATATGGTGCTACGGATGCAGAGGATGTAGCGTACGGAAATAATACGGTCTTTATTGCTGATGGCATCAATGCGGAGGTGTACAGTATACCTCTGGGCGCAAATGGGATATTAGGTGGAGGGGATGATGGGCCTGTGACCCACTTTGATACCGCTGCGCTCGGCTTTAGTGATCTCGAAGGGATCGGTTTCAACCAGGACAGCGGTACGCTCTTCATTGTCAGCACCACACCTACCAACAGGTATTTAGGAGAAACGACAACAACGGGAACGCTGTTGCGTGCCTATGATCTATCATTGATGGGCAGCGATGGCAATCTTCGCTCGGACGTGACCTATGCACCGAGCAGCCAAAACCCGGCTGTCAAAAACATCTATATCGCCAGCCGCGGCGTAGACAACGACAATGATCGGGATGAGAACGATGGGAGGATTTGGGAAATCTCTCTGGGGAGCACACCAGTGATAGACACACCTACTCCTACCCCTACTATGACGGCCCCGCCGGATGCAGGAACCTGGCACATCTATGGCCAGGGTGCCTATGTCTTTGGCACAAGTGGTGACGTCCCAGTCGAAGCCGACTACAACGGGGATGGCACGGCCGAGATTGCGGTCTTCCGTCCTTCCAATGGCAACTGGTACATCGCTGGTAGTGCTAGTTCCTACGTCTTTGGCGGAATCGGGGACATCCCGGTCGTGGCTGACTACAACGGGGATGGTACGGCCGACGTTGCGGTCTTCCGTCCGTCCAATGGCAACTGGTACATCGTCGGTAGTGCTAGTTCCTACGTCTTTGGCGGAAGCGGTGACATCCCGGTCGTGGCTGACTACAACGCGGATGGCAGGAACGACATTGCGATCTTCCGGCCGTCCAACAGCACCTGGTACATCGCAGGTGTCGGGACCTTCGTCTGGGGCGGGAGTGGTGACATCCCGGTCGTGGCCGACTACAACGGGGATGGCATGGTGGACATCGCGGTCTTCCGTCCTTAACAGCGCCATCACGATATGAGCACTGTCGGTGACTACGCTGAGCTGCTGTTCAATGGGACGAAGTCTATCCTGACCTTCACCAAGCATGCGGACCGTGGCTCGATCGATGTGTATGTGGATGGAAGCAAGATCACCATGATCAATGCCAATGCAGCCTCGCCGCTGCGGCAACAGATCTACATCAGTCCGGCGCTGGCTGCTGGCAATCACGCCGTGTCTCGTATATGCTAGCGGCGGCACTACATAGATGTAGACTCAATTACCATCCTGCCTAGCAGGCAAACACCCTCACTTGAAAAGACGGCATGGATATCCATGCCGTCTTTCTTTAAGTAAGAGATGGATAGGTAAACTTCATATCCTGAGGCTGTGCCGGCATACAACCTCATTCCACTTAAAAACGTACTTTAGATCCTGAATTTGAACTTACGAACTTTGCGTGTTTCCGTGAGTCAGCGCGACCTCCATGATCTGCTGGACGCGTGCCACCATGCTGGAAGGGTCAGGATGCAGACCCTCGACGAGCAATGCGCTGTCATAGATCTGCTCGATGATCAACGTTTGTAGTTCTGAAGCAGAGTCCATGTCGAGCAGTTTTTTTAGAATGATGTGCGAGGGATTCAACTCCAGGACTTTCTTTGGGATCTCGTACTCCTTCCCCAAATATCTATAAACACGCTGTAATTCCGGGTTGAGGGCGCCATCGGCATCCGCCAGGCGGGCAACGGATTGCGAGAGACGGCTACTGGCGCGCACATCGACCACGCGCTCGCCCAGCACCTGCTTGAAACGTTCGATCAATTTGCTGAACTCAGCCTCGGCGATTTGCTTTTGTCCCTCAGTTTCTTGGGGCTTATCGGGAATCTCAGCCTGGGCGACATTTTTCAGTTCAAATTCCTTGTATTTGCGCAGACCCATCAGCATGAACGAGTCCATCGGCTCGGCAAGTAACAGCACCTCCGTGCCCTGCGACTGGAAATAATCCAGGTGCGGACTGCGCAGCACGGACTTTGGGTCATCGCCGACGATGAAATAGATCACCTTTTGTTCCGGCTGCATGCGCCCAACGTAGTCCTCCAGCGAGGACCAGGTTTCAGCGTGCAAATTGGTCTTGAAGCGTAGAAGCGGATGAATGTTTTCGGCCTCCGCTAGGCCGGTTGCCACTCCCTGCTTGAGATAACCGCCAAACTCCTCCCAGAAGGCCTGGTATTTCTGGACATCCTTTTTGGCCAGAGTCTCCAGTTCCTTCATCACCTGGCCCGTCACCACTTTTTTGAGGCGTGCCATCAGTCCGGTGGCCTGAACAGTCTCGCGCGAAACGTTTAGCGGCAGATCTTCCGAATCCACCACGCCTTGCACAAAACGCAAATAGTCGGGCAGTAAATCCTTGTTGTACTCGTCGATCAGGATATTTCTGGAATATAGTTTCAGACCGTCTTCCTTGCGCACAGAGAAAATGCCTCGTTCAGCTTTGCCCGGCACGTATAAGAGCGCATACAACTGAACGGGTGCATCGGTGACCATGTGAATATGGAGCAACGGATCTTCAAAATCGAGCGTCACTTGCCGGTAGAAATCCTTGTATTGTTCCTCGGTTACATCCCGCTTTGACGTGCGCCAGATGGAGGTCTGCTTGTTGACCTGTTGTTTCTCTTCCCCTACATAGATTGGAAAGCCAATATACTCGGAATGCTTGTGAATGATATTTTTCAAGCGCTGTTCTTCCGCGAACTCAGCCGCGTCTTCTTTTAATTTGATTTCGATCTTCGTGCCGCGTTCGGTCATCTCTGCAGGGCTGACCTGGTAATTATCCTCGCCGGTGGCATACCAGCTGACTGCTTTTGCGCGTGGTTTATAGGAACGCGACGTGACCCGCACCCATTCCGCCACCATGAAAACGGAATAGAACCCCACTCCGAACTGGCCAATAAACTGGACGAAGTCTCCCTTCTTATCTTGAGTGGCCTCTATAAATTTTCGAGCACCCGACTGGGCAATGGTTCCCAGGTTTTCGATGATCTCATCCTTGGTCATGCCAATGCCCGTATCCTGAATGGTGAGCATGCGCGCTTCCTTATCTGCTTTCACGTGGATGCCCAATTCAGCCTTTGGATCGAGCACATCCTGATTTGTCACCATCTCAAAGCGCAGACGGTTGAGCGCGTCCGAGGCATTGGAGAGCAGTTCTCGCAGGAAGACTTCGCGGTCCTTGTACAGGGAATGGATGAGGATATTGAGCAGTTGCCTGGTCTCGGCCTTGAAATGAAACGATTGGGCTTCCTCTCCCGCTGTGGTTTGGGTTGCATCAGTCATACGTACCTCCTGATCAAAACAAAAATTGCTTCAGTTATCCCGGAGCATGCGCTGTTCCAGGATAACGGTGTCTTGGCATTCTGTCGGTTGTCCTGTGTTCCGACGCTATTTTATACCGTGCCTATCAATGTGTGACAAGAGATTTGTTAGAGAAACATCAGTGAATTTATATAAATCTCTTGTGTTTCTATTAAGATGCGCTGATGTTTTTCATACAAATGACGATTAATTTAAGGGCGTACTATTCAAACCATTCACAAAAGGAGGTTCACTATGTCCAATCTTACTCGTTGGGAGCCTGTACGCGAAATGATGACTCTTCGGGAGGCCATGGATCGGCTGTTTGATGATGCCTTCACGCGTCCCATCGGCAGGAATGGAGGCTCCACTGTGCCTGCCATTGACCTATATCAGACGGATAACGAGGTGGTCCTGAAAGCCGCCCTGCCCGGGCTCAAAGCCGATGACGTGCAGATTACCGTCACAAACGATGTGCTCACGTTGCGCGGTGAGTTCAAGTGGGAGGATGGGCATGAAGATGCCACCTATCATATCCGTGAACAGCGCTATGGCTCGTTTGAACGGTCTATCGCGTTACCTGTTGATGTCCAGACCGACAAGGCACAGGCAGATTTCCAGAATGGGGTGCTTACGATCACCCTGCCCAAAGCCGAATCGGTCAAGCCCAAGACCATCAGCATCAAAGCGAAATAACTGGCTCTCGCCTCACTCAACAACAGACGCGCTTTTTGCGCGTCTGTTCTATATAGCGCGTCTTCATCTAGCAGGAACTCATCCTTTTCTAAATTCAATCCCTTGTTAAAGATGTAGCCTTGCAGGTTTAAAAGACCTTCAAGGCTCTACATTAAACTTTATTACGGAGTTGGTGCGGCTGTCGGAACATCAGCTCCAGGTGTATCTGTTGTGCCCTCCAGACATACTTTTTTGTAAGTTTCGTGTCGTAACTTTTTACAGAATCTGCGTCATGTAAACGGAGGGTCATTCTCTTCCAACATGGAAGACGTTGAGATGATCCCCAGCGGCACAACAGGACGCCGCACTCGAACATTATGGAGTACAACATGATCACACTGATAAGATGGATTGCTGCTGCCCTGCTTGCAGGGCTGGCGTGGCTGGTTGCGGTATACACAGCCGAATATTTCAGACCATACAAAAAGATTAGAACGAATCCGCTGAAAAAATGAACCTGACCAACCGCGCCTTGTTGTATAGCGCGCTTTTGTTATCTTTCCTGAGTTCAAAGTCATGTAGGTAATGCTTTATTCTCCTCCTCCTTGCGAAAGTCCCTCCTGCACGGGAACAGGAGGGACTTTCATTAGTAGTTGTGCTAGTCGTGGGTCGATAATTCTTCCTCTGCTATAATCTCTCCCATGATTCTAGTTACAGGCGCAACAGGTTTCATCGGCCGTGCCCTCGTTCGTCAGCTTTCGGATGCGGGGCAACAGGTCCGTGTGCTGCTTCGCCCGTCCCCGCAGTCGCCGCGTCTGCCGCGCGGCGTTCCTGTGGAAGTAGCCGTCGTCAGTTTTAATGATGAGCCTGGAGTGCGCGCCGCGTTGCGCGGCGTGGATCAGATCTATCATCTCTCCAGTGCAGGCTCCCAGGGACGGCGCGGCAATCTGTTGAAAACAGACATCGAAGGTACGCGCACTCTTGCACAAGTAGCTGCAAGTGCAGGCATAGAACGCCTCATTTTTCTCAGCCACATTGGCGCAGATCGTGCCTCTGCATTTCCTATCCAAAAAGCCAAAGGGATTGCTGAGGAGCACATTCGCCGCAGCGGCGTTCCCTACACCATCATTCGTTCATCTGTTACATTCGGACCTGAGGATCTTTTTACAAACAACCTTGCTCGCCTGTTGCGCGCCGTCCCCGGCTTCTTTCCCATTCCCAGCGATGGACGAACTCTGCTCCAGCCTCTCTGGGTCGAAGACCTTGTCACTTGTCTGCTCTGGGCCCTGCAGAATCCCGAAATGGTCAACCAAACGGTGGAGATCGGCGGCGGCGAATATTTCACATTGCGCCAGGTGCTTGAAACGCTGATGAACGTCACGCACACACGCCGCTTGCTTGTCCCTCTTCCGACACCGTGGATGCGCGCCCTGTTCGTTATGCTGGATAATTTCATCCCGAATTTCAACATCTCAACCTACTGGCTCGACTATGTCGCTGTCAACCGTACCTGCCCGGTGGATAACATGCCGCGCATCTTTGGGTTGATGCCCGCCCGCTTTGGATATCGCCTGGATTACTTGGCACGCAAACCCTGGTACTCCGACCTTATGGAAAAAATACAAAAAAATTTGCGCTTCTCGCGCTAACCTCTGCGAGCGCCTCTGAGCAACGCCTATGCCTGCTCCCGTCATTAAATTACTTGAATCCCCCGAAGATATGACCTCCGTCGAAGAACTGCAACGTGCCGTATGGCCCGGCAGTGAAACAGATGTTGTCCCCGCGCATATGCTCATCACCGCCACCCACAATGGGGGCCTGGTGATTGGCGCGTTCTTGGAGGACCAGATCATCGGCTTCGTGTTTGGTTTCCCCGGTATTGAGTTCGTCCCCGATGGCCCGCGCCCGAAGCACTGTTCGCATATGATGGGCATCCACCCGAATCACCGGGATTCAGGGATCGGCTTCGCGTTGAAGCGTGCACAATGGCAGATGGTCCGCCATCAGGGACTCGATCACATCACGTGGACGTACGATCCGTTGCTCAGTCGGAATGCGTATCTGAACATTGCAAAGCTCGGCGCGGTCTGCAATACCTATCGCCGTTCTGAATATGGCGATATGCGCGATGGATTGAATGCGGGCTTGCCATCGGACCGTTTTCAGGTGGATTGGTGGGTCAACACACGTCGTGTTGAACGACGGTTGGGCAAGCGTTCCCGCCGCCCGTTGAAACTGGACAATTTTTCAAAAGCAGAACTTCAACCTTTGTACACACCTTATTCCGGAATATCCGGGTTGATGCAGCCACCCGAACATTTTTCTACGCTCGAAGGTCGCCTGGTGCTTGCCGAGATTCCATCCGATTTCAGCGCATTGAAGGATGCGGAATTTTCCCTAGCGCGCGATTGGCGTTTTTTCTCACGCGAGGTCTTTGAGACTGCCTTCGCCGCCGGGTATATTGTGACGGATTTCGTCTACGATCAATCGCGTAGTTTTTATGTGCTCGCCCATGGCGAGAGTACACTGGAACAATAACACAATTAAAACAAATACACCCTCCATGAGGGTGTATTTGCTTGTTGGATGCACTTTGATTGAAGGAGGTCGAAACTAGTTGTGAAACGTTTGATATGGGACTGACTCACCTCCGCACATTGGGATTCTCATTACGCGCCTCCGCGCTCATGCCAATCGGATGATAAGTCGGCTCATTATAGAGCGGCTGCGAGTTGGCAGCAGGCGTCGGCTTGGGCGAAGGACGCTGGAATGACGAAGCTGGGTTGCGGACAGATTCATTGACAGGACGATAGGAATTCCTGTTCTGATACTGTGATTGATGTGCTTCCGCAAGTGTGAAGAGACGTTCGCCTGCAATCGAAAAGGTGTTGATCAGCAGGACACGGATGGAGAGTACCATGGCGGCAACAAAAACAGGCACAAATTTCATCATGGCTGTCTGGCCGAGAAGGACGCCTCCTTCGGCGCTATGCTGGAGAATAGCCACAGAGACTCCCCACCAGGTAAGGATGGCATTGAAGGCCGCGGCAAGGAACCACGCCGCAAAGAGATACCAGACTTCGGCAGGTTCATCACGTCCCTTTTCGGGTGTGAAGATGCGCGCGATCCCGGCAAAATCGATGCCGCAGAAAGCCAATGCCAACATGGTTGCCCAAGGGACAGGTCCAAACGCTAAATCTCCAAGGATATCACGCAGAGCAAAGCTGGTACTGGAATAGTTGAATATCTCAAAGGCAAGCAGAGCACAGAGGATGATCACACCAAAGATCAGTCCCCGTTTATGGGCAGCTCCCTCAAAGAAGGGGAGTAAGCCAAGTCGCATGGAACGGTTCATGGAAACCTCCTGTGGCACATAGACCACAACACTCACTAAGAAGCGATGCCAAATTATAGAACGGATGTTCTATAATGTCAAGATGTAAACGTGGAATTCGGTAAAGTTGCGTCCCCCTGCCTTCCGCTTTATGGGGTTTCGGCCAGTCCTCTGCGGACTGCATCGAGTGTTTGCAGGGCCGTGAGATTACGCCAGGGCCACGCGCTTTTCATTCGAGCAGGATCATCGAAGAAGTTGCGCGCAAACGTCAGGTGAAAGTTATCGGGGCTGAGGCCATGATTGGATAAAGGCTGAACAGCGGCCCAAAAATTCCACAGCGGGATATCGTATTCATATGCGATCTGTGCGATCGTTGCATTGATGCTGTGATCGCCTTCGAGGTTGTCGACTTTTGTGGCAATGATGGGCAGAGCCCCTGCTTCAATAATGCGGTCGATCACACGGCGCATATATTTGTCGTATTCCTCGGCAGGTTTTTCAGACCACCACGTTTCCATGCTGACGATGACGACTGAGGGTTTCCAGACTCGTAATTCACAATCGAGCGGCGATTCGTTTTTCTTACATGACTTTGGGTCGGCGCGCAAGGGTGAGATCACTGCCGCGGCGTTGAAGCCTCCCTTTACTGCGAGACTAATGCGCGAAAAGGAGCCTTGATAGTAATCAATGGTCGGCTGGAGATGGGCATATTCGTCGCCCAGGCTGAAATCACCGGGGTTGTCAAAGGCTGCCAGGAAATAGGATGAAACGTTCTGGCAATCGCCAATGATCGAAAAGTGTTTGGGATCAGTGCCCAGTTCCAATCCCAATTGATAGATCTCACGTGCGCGCGAACTGATAGCGGTTGGCACGACGGGCATACTCATCCATGCGTCTTGCTCGAGCGGAGGTTTGGTAGCTGTCGGCGCGAGGGTAGATGTACTGGTCGCGGGTAGTTCAGTCGCCTGTTTAACGGATACAGAATCAGCCTGAGTCTGTTGCGGCTCCTCAGTTGTTTGAGGTGGGATCGCCGGAGGAGTTTCCTGTCCTGTTGCGCACGATGAAAGCAGGGTCAGGATTAGTAGAAGAAAAAAGATTTTGTATCTCATTGTTCCATTATTGGCACAGGGTTTGAATGGCTTCCATTATTTCGCCTGAAAGCATTGCTTCACCCTCAGGCGTGAGATGGATAGCACTGTTCGTGAACTCCTGCATGGGGATGAGATCCCACAAGTCCAGAAAGTGCCAGTTGCCCGCCGCGGCATGTTCAGTTAAGAGCTGGCGATATTCGTCGTACGCCCAGCGCGGGTAAAAGAAATTATAGCGGATATTGCTGTTGATGCCATTACTGATCAACATAGGTTCATTGATTAGGATTGTCGGCACAGATACGGCGGACATGCCTGCGTCGAGCACATCCAATGCGAGCGCATCCTTCAAGGACGTCAGTCCATGAAATTTGTCGTCGGGTTCAAGATCAAGCTGCGCGCGTTCATAGTCTTTGGGATAGAACTGGTCAATGCCTGTGGACGCCCACAGTGCGCCGTAAATTTGCAGGCGCAGGAGATCTGCCAGTGCCCGCCTCCGACTCACGAAGGTCTGATTCCATTTCGACGCGTCGACCAGGGCCGGATCATTTGGGTTCATAGGTAATTCGTAATTTCTAATTAGTTGTCGGATGCGCTCAGAGTTGTTAGCGACGATAGGGGAATCAAATTGCTTGTCCTTTGGGAAGGCCTCCAGCGTCGTCAGCCAGATAACCATATCGGGCTGGTATTGCTTTGCCTGATCGAGAATCATCAAATCTTTCATCAGTGAAATGGTTGGGTAGCCGAGATTGTATGCATGCACTTCTTTTCCACATGCTGGAATTGGAATTGCATTTATTTGTCCTGCAAGGGTCTGCTCAGGGGCGAGCAGTGTACCCCATACAGATGAGTCTCCGATGAGTAGGACGCGATATTCATCGGGTGATTTTTCCGTCCCTGCCAGTACATGGGATGCGAACATGGCGTCCAGGTCAAAGAGGCTAAGGTTATAGGCCTCGCGCCTCTCACCAAATGGAAAACGTTCGCGCCCGGGAAAGATGAGGTTGTACAAGGAAAGATTTCCGAAAGGGATATCGTTCGAGAACACGAACGCAAAGTTGAATAAAACAAAAAGCAGTGTTGCTTTGAGAAGAACTCCAGAAAGTCGGATGCGGGATGATTTTTGTTCCATAATTTGCGGTACTCTAGGCGGCTAGAGCAGGTTCAATAATTTCATAAACACTTGCCATGAAAGGCTGGGGGTTGTCAATGCGAAGAAGACCCAGCCCAACGCGACGAAGTGAAAGGTGAGCAATATACCGCCAACTTGCAAAGCCGGTTGGAGACTTAATTTCTGCCCCAATGCAGGAAAGCGCGTTCGCACAAAGTCGCTCCAGCGGTTTTGCAGAAAGAGTCCCAGCCCGTGCCATATTCCCCAAAAAATGAAGTTGAGCGTGATACCGTGCCATAAACCGATCAAAAACATTGTCGCCAACTGCCCGATGAGGATCATCGCCCAGGCGGGCATATTCCTAAATTTACGAATCCAGCGGTTGAAAGGGTTGAAGAAATACGAGCGGAACCATTGTGTCAGCGTCATGTGCCAATTATTCCAGAACTGTGTGAGATTTGGCCTGATATACGGCGCGGCAAAATTTTCAGGTAATTTGATGCCGACAAGCCGCGCGATGCCGATGGCAATATCGGTGTACCCACTAAAATCAAAGTAAATTTGAAAAGCGTATGCGTACAGGATGATCCACATCCAGCCTGTAGTGCGGACTTGCGTTGCCAGAGCGTCGTTCAGCGCAATCAAAGCCAGGGCATCTGCAACCACGAACTTCTTAAAGAGCCCAATTGCGATGCGTTGACCGCCAAGTAGCGTCTCATCCTGAGTGAGAGCGAAATCTTTTTTCAGGTCTTGTGCGAAGCGTTCGGCGCGATCGATGGGACCCGCAGCAAGTGATGAGAAGAATACGACATAGGTCGCAAAGTCGGGCAGAGAGAGCTCAGGTAGCCGTCCTGTTTGTTTATCACGTAGAGCATGAATAAGGCGGAAGGCAATATAGGAAAAGCCGAGCCAGCGCAAGTCCAATGCTGTTGCACTTTCGATAGGACGGTTTGCAAGCGCGCGGAAGAAAATGCTTGTTTGTAAAGAGAGTGCAGGAGTTTTCAGAACAACAAGGATGGCGATCAATAGAATGATTGTGGCGGTAATTATCCATACGGAACGATGAACTAGCCAGATGAAAAAAAGAATCGCGGTTGCCAGGATAATGACAAAAATAAGATATTGACTGAACTGTGGAGGCGTCGTTGCTGTGATAAGTGGATCGGGAAGAAAATATCGGGACAGGTCAATGATCGTTACAAGTCCCACAATCATCAGTAGCCCGTTCAAGTTTTGGGGTGCTCGCCACGCGCTAGGTTGTGATGTGATGAACCAGGTTAGAAGAACAAGAGCCAATGAAAGTGAGGGTAACCAATAATCGAATGACCGCAACGGAAGGATAGGCTGAAACCAGTAGACTGCCAGTACGCTGAGCGCGAGCAGAAGATACGTGCGGAGTGTGCTTCGCCCAGCGCGCGTCAGCACGCCGACCAGCAACGCAACCAGGACGGAAGCGCCAATCTGGACGAGTCCCATTTAGAAGCCCTGGTAGATCCAGACCGGACTGCTATCCGTCGTAAAAACGATCACCGCGATCACGATGAGAAAAAGCACGAACGCCCAGATATTTTCGGGCGTGGCGATGGTTCCCCATAGATTTCTTAGCGTACTCCACATACCAGCCAATCCCCGCCTTCCTGTGTGAGCTGATACGTGCGAGTGGAGAGGTCGATTTCTTGATCTTCATTGGTATAAGTGGCTATGATCTTGCCATTGCAAAGCACGAGAGCTGTATCCCCATCGGTTCCTGTTTGTTCGCAGGCTAAGCCTTCAAGCCGCGTGCTGACCGCCTGGAACGAATCGAGTTCGATCAGCGCCTCATCTTCCCATTCTCCGCAAACTAACGTGGAAAGCCGATCTGCATCTTTCTCGACGAGCGCGTTGAGATAATCTTCAACGGCTTTTGCAGGGGCATCGTTGGTATTGGCTGCACCGCATGCCGCAAGTGATAATGTGGCGATAATTGTAAACAAGATCAAGAAGAATCTACGCAAAGGAGCCTCCATTGGGAATTGAGAACTGGGATTATAAATGATGAAGACGGAAGGATGAAAGATGTTCAGCCGCGCACGAAATATATGATCGAGATGATCACGCCGATCAGGACAACTGTCCAGCGAAGCGTGGAGGGCTTGATGCGGCCCGCCAGCCGACCACCCAGCGTCCCGCCGAGCAATGCTCCCACTGCCATCACCAGCGCGGCAGACCACACGACCTGCCCTGAAAACAGGAAGAAAATTGCTGCCGCGATGTTGACACTGAATGCAACCGCCTGTTTCAGCGCGTTGAGACGCGTTAATGTGTCTTCAAGCGTCAGCCCCAATGTGGATAAGACGATCACGCTCAAGCCTGCGCCGAAGTAGCCTCCATACACCGATGCCAGCCCAACGGGCAGCCACGCTATTTTCTCCAGGCCTGCGCCGTGACCTTCTCCCATACGGCCTAATAACCAGGCGCGGACAGGGTCCTGGATCGCCAGCAATCCCGAAGCAAGCAGAATAAGATAGGGGACTAATTCCCTGAATAGCCTTTCTCCCGTTTGCAGCAGAAGGAATCCGCCGATCACGCCACCGACGATGCTGGCTGGCACGACGATCCACAAGCGATTCTTCTGCCCGCGTAGATCGTTCCACTGCGCAAGAGTCCCACCGAAATAGCCGGGACAAAGCGCCACCGTATTCGTCACATTCGCGGCCACGGCAGGGACTCCTAGAAAAGTTAACATGGGAAACGTGATAAGTGTACCGCCGCCTGCCAGTGCATTGACTGCACCGGCGGCAATAGCAGCCAAACCGGCAAATACGAAATCGAGTCCGCTGAGCATGAGGCGATGAGTTTCCTTTGTTGAAATTCAAAAGCAGGGCAAGTATAGCATTGTATCGAATGCTTGTTCCGCGGATGCCAGAGGCTTCCAGACCTCAATAGGCAGTTCGCTAGAATAGAATAGTTGTAGAATAGGGATAGGAGCGCCATCACTTGTTTCTCCAGAATGTTTATCAATATTTATCCTCGGATCTAGTAGATTCCAGGACTCTCAAAATCATCAGGTCTTTCTTCTTTGGGGGCATCCTGGTTTTATTTTCCTGGTTTGTGTATTTTTCCTTTTCCACGATTGCTATGCCCTATCAAATCGAATACCGAGAAGGCGCGGCGCAAGTTATGACGCATATTCTGCTGATAGGGGGAAATCCATTTTCTTTGGAATATCAACCGCTGGGAATGAACAATTATGGCATCGGATATAACCTGCTTGCGCTTCCATTCGCAAAGTTGTTTGGTAACACACTTATGGTTCATAGAGGCATCAGCTTTTTTTTCCTTCTCGCTTCCCTGCTTTTCGCTGCAAGGATAATCTTTTTGCTCAAGAAAGATCCATTGATTTCCGTTTTGTGCGGCCTGTTTATTGTTGTTGTATTGGCTGGCCGTGGCGGCCTGGGCGCTTTCCCCTCTACAATGGGCACATTTCTATTCTTGTCGGGAATATTTATTCCTTTCATGTACTCGTTTCGTTATCCCGGCTTGATTGCCAGCGCGCTTCTATCCATCATGGCTTATTACACCAAGCCATATTTCGTTATTTGCTTTGTCGTGGTGGCAGTCTATACATTTGTTTTTATTTCTAAGAGGAAAGGCATTGTTTATAGCCTCTTTTTTCTTTGCGTTTTTGGCTTTTTCTTTTTGTGGGTCAGGTACGGTTTTGAACTTTACTTCATAGACACCTTCATTGGCAATCTTTCCAATGAGAATCGGTCACTACGTCATCTGCGGGGTCAACTTGTAGAACTACTTAAAGAATTTTTTCCAAGTATCATATTGGGCATCTCGCTCCTTTTTTTGAACGGGTCAAAATTTTCGCCAGGTGCATTGTTTCGAACAAAATTTTTATGGCGTTCAAAATTTCTACAGGTAGATGCTCCGCTCCTCGATTTACCAATTAATTATTTTGCCTTTACATTTATATTTTGTTTTTTAAGTTTTTTATTTGTCCTGGGCCTTCACGGAGGGAGTTACATGACCTCTGCCTACCAAATCGTATTACCTCCATTCATTTTGTGGCTTTTTCAGAAATTGAATTCGAAAAGCAGGTTTTCAATAATCTGCTTTTGTTTGCTTTTTAGTAATATCCTGATTTTGAATAATATTTTGTTGAATCCCTCCTTCTTGCGGCAAAGGGATTCGGTGGCGTGGAAGAATTTATATAGCTATGCAAGGGATTCTCGCCGGGCTGTAAACTGCCCGGCTGTCGTATCCGCGCTGATCGACAGCGGAAAAGTACCTATTGATTCCGGGCAAACGGAATATTATTACTATATCCAACCTTATCCTAATCATATTTTATTCGGCCCACAGTACGACACTGTTAAGAGGCACGGAATACTATATCGACGTTCAATTCGGAACGCCATCAGCAAAGGTGAATTTGATAAACTTATTCTAACGGAGGGGTATGGCAACTTGATTTCCTTTGATACTGTTAAGCAATACTATGTTAAAGTGGAAACAATCGCTGTTGAAATGCCTCAAACTCATCAAACGTGGGTAATAGGGGTCTGGGAACCGATAAGCAAATGATGAGCGTCCCATTGCCCGCTGGCGGCAAACGGGCAAATGTAGCACCCTCTATTCTTGACTCCCTCCACCTGGGCGCGTATAATCTCCTTAGTATTCAGGAGTAGTAAGCGAATAACAACCTGATAGAGAAGGAGACTGGTGGTCGAGTAGGCGGAGGGCCGTACCGAGACCCAACGATGGAAGTCTCCACAGGGAAGTAACGTTGAAGTCGCCTGGAGGATTGCTGAAGAAATCCACGTGAATTTCGTGTGAAAGTAGACCAGCACGGGAATGCCCGTTACAGCATAGACTGGTAATAGCCAGTCACAGAGAGCGTTTTTTACCCTTTGTGTTCTTTCGTGTCCTTAGTGGTAAAAAAACGAATTGAGGTGGTACCGCGACACGCTTGTCGTCCTCATGTTGGACGAGGCGTGTTTTTGTTTTGGAGATGTTGATGGAAACCAGTATGTCTTTTCAAGAATTAACAGACAAAATGACGAATCTCTATCACGCAGGTGACTATGCCTCAGCGCTTGATGTGGTTGAACAAAATGCCGATCGCTTTCCGGAACTATCATCTCGCACCACTTTTTGGAGGATGTGCTTGTTGAGCCTATGTGGGCGGACGGATGAGGTAATTTCCGTCTTCCAGCAGGGATTGGATTCAGGTCTGTGGTGGGCGCAAAGTCGATTCCAGGATACCGATCTGGATGCTGTGCGCGACCTCCCGGAGTTCAAACGTCTTATGGAGATTTCACAGGAAAAGTACCGAGCGGTGCGAATGCATATCGAACGCGACCAAACCGTTCTTCTGCCTGATCCGGCCGCGCCTGGTTTATATCCGCTTTTGATTGCATTGCATGGTGGCGGCGGGAACAAAGATTCAAATCTCGAGTATTGGAAAGTCGCGCGCCAAAAAGGCTGGCTGGTGCTTTCACCTCAATCGACACAGCCTGTTGATCCCAGCGCCTATTGCTGGGATCAGCCTGAGCCAGGGCTGGCAGATATCCTTTTTTACGTAGAGAAGATTTCGCAGAAATATCCGATAGACACTCAACGCGTTGTCATAGCTGGTTTTTCGCAGGGAAGCGGCATGGCGATCTATAGCGCGTTAAGTGGAGAGATCAATGCCCGCGGTTTTATCGCTATCGGCACCTATTTGGCCGACCCGAGTTCGCTACTTCCACTGGCGACACATGCAAAATCTGTGCGCGGTTACTTTATCACTGGAGAGAAAGATCACACCATGGAAAAGGCAAGAGAGATTCAAAACATCCTGAGGGGTAGCAACGTCCAATTCGGAGAGGAAGTGCACCGGGACCTGGGACACGAGTTCCCACCCCATTTTGAAGAATCATTTGATAAAGCAATTGACTTTATTTTCAAGGAGCGCGAATGACCAAGCACGAATTACCAAAAGCGTACGACTTCAAATCCACCGAGCCGCGCATTTATGCGATGTGGGAAAGCGGCGGCTACTTCAAGCCGTGGAATGATCCGAACAAACCCGACTTCGACCCGAACATCGAGCCGTTCGTGATTGCCATCCCGCCGCCGAACGTGACGGGTGAACTGCATATTGGTCATCCGATGTTCGTAAGTGTGGAAGACCTGATGACCCGTTACCACCGCATGAAGGGCATGCCTACTCTCTGGGTGCCTGGCACCGACCACGCTGGCATCGCCACGCAGCTCATGGTGGAGCGGGATTTATTGAAGACCGAAGAAGTGACGCGCGAAGAACTCGGCCGGGAAGAATTCCTCAAACGCACATGGGATTGGAAGCATAAGTATGGCAGCATCATCACGAATCAGATCCGCCGACTCGGCGCGTCGTGTGATTGGTCGCGCGAGCGCTTCACTCTTGACCCGGGCCTGAGTCGGGCAGTCCGGGAGGCTTTTGTGCGTCTCTATGAAAAGGGACTCATCTATCGCGGTCCCCGTTTGATCAACTGGTCACCGGGCCTGAAGACCGCGGTCTCTGACCTGGAAGTGGAATACAGCGAGGAAGATGCCACGCTGTACTACTTCAAATATATGCTGGTTCGTACGGACGGGCAGCCGCCTGTCCCCACCGAGGATGACTTTATTCCTGTTGCTACTATCCGTCCCGAGACCATCCTTGGCGATACCGCTGTCGCTGTTCATCCTGATGATGAAAGATACAAGAAATACATTGGCAAGACCGTGATCGTGCCTATCCTTGGACGTGAGATCCCTGTGATCGCAGATCATTATGTGTCGCGCGAATTTGGAACAGGCGCACTCAAGGTCACGCCGGGTCACGATGCGAATGATTATCTGATCGCGCAACGCCACAACCTGCCGATCATATCGGTATTGGATGAGGCTGCGAAGATCAACGAAAACGGCGGTCCGTACAAAGGTCAGGATCGATTCGAGGCGCGGAAAAATCTGTGGGCCGATATGAAGAACGCAGGACTCGTCATCAAGACCGAGCCCTACCGCACGACCATCCCGCGCTCGCAGCGCGGCGGTGAGATCGTCGAACCGATGATATCCACACAATGGTTCGTGACGATTGGACCTTTAGCAAAAGCTGCGCTTGAGGCCGTGAAAGATGGACGCATCCGCATTGTGCCTGAACGATTCGAGAAGGTGTATTTCAACTGGCTCGAGAACATCAAGGATTGGTGCATCAGCCGCCAGTTATGGTGGGGACATCGCATCCCTGTGTGGTATTGCCCTAATGGACATATGACCACAGGTCGCGAAGATCCGACTCAATGTGCGACCTGCGGCTCAAAAGAACTCACACAGGATGAAGATGTACTGGATACCTGGTTCTCTTCGGGCTTGTGGCCCTTCTCGACGCTTGGCTGGCCTGACGAAACACCTGATTACAAATATTTCTACCCCACCTCCTACATGGAGACTGGCTACGACATCCTGTTCTTCTGGGTGGCGCGCATGATCATGCTGGGCCTCGAGTTCACAGGGCAGGTGCCGTTCCATACTGTGTATCTGCATGGCCTCGTGCGCGATGAACTTGGACGCAAGATATCCAAGACCACGGGCAACGTGATTGACCCGCTGATTCTCATGGACGAATTCGGCACGGATGCTTTGCGCTTCACGATGCTGGTGGGTTCGACGCCGGGCAATGACACGAATGTAGGCCCCAAGAAGGTGGAATCCAACCGCAACTTTGCCAACAAGATATGGAACGTAGGACGGTTTGTGATTTCGGCCATCAGCTCTCTCACCCTAGCCCCTCTCCCGCTGGGAGTGGGTGTCCGAAGGACGGGTGAGGGCGACTATACCTTGGCTGACTCCTGGATCTGGGCGCGCCTCCAGCAACTCACCCGCGATGTGGAACGGCTCTTCCAAACCTTTCAGTATGGGGAGGCAGGAAGGCAGATCTACGA
>DASWKT010000372.1:0-5765 GCA_036396515.1 Anaerolineales bacterium
ACGCGATCCAGTTCCATAGCGAGTTCTGAAAATCGCCGGGCCGCCTTACCGGCCAGCAGACCAATAATAGTTCTGGCCGTTTGTGTCTGAGGCAGGGCAAGCGCTTTTGTGATTTCGAAGATCAGTGTTTCTGTCAATGCATCGATGTTTGGATTGTGTTTATTCATGTTGATTTCCACCGCGCATTTTGAGATTGAGGCGCCACCTCAAGACAAATTTTGCCTCTTACCCTTTTGAAACAGAAACCAGGCTGACGGTCTATCGCGTTTGTCGTCAAACCCGTCGCGGCGCGCGACGAGAGTCAATTGGGATGAAATGAGGTTCATATCCGCCTCAACAATACCGGGCCCCGGGTGAGCCGTGCTCGGCTTGAAGAATCCGTATATGAGCCAGAATCCATTTGGGGCAAGGATCCGGTCCAATTGTTTTAGATACTTTGACTGGCCATATTTTGGAATGCCGTGAAAACATCCGATGTCAAGGGCAAGATCATAGGGGCCGTTGATCCCGCGCAAATTTGTCGCATCGTTGACAGATAACTCGGCTCGAATGCCGGTCGCTCTAATTTTTTGTTTGGCAAGCTGAATGGCACGTGGCGCAAAATCCACACCTGTGACCTGCCAGCCAGCCTTCGCCAGGGCAATTACATTTGTGCCGGTGCCACATCCGATGTCAATCGCGCGGCCAGGTGTGTGTTGTTGAATGAAGTCTAATAATTCGGGTGGACTAATCCCCGTATCCCACTTTGGCTGACCGAAATACCAGTATTGGAAGAGCAGGCGGCGAAACAGGTTCTGCACTTTTTGTATTTCACTTTTCCGTGAATATATTTGACCCAGCATGTCATTTAAGGAAGGTGAGGGTTCTCACTTTGACAATTCAGTTGAGTTCTTTTACAATCACGCAACTAATTCTATATCCCAACTGCACAGGAAGGGTTTTTTCATGAAAGAGTATACCACCGAGTTTCTCCGCAACATTGCGCTGGTCTCGCATGGAGGGGCGGGAAAAACAATGCTGGCGGAGGCATTTTTGCATGCAACGGGGGCTACCACCCGCCTTGGAAAAGTGGAGGACGAGACGACGGTTTCAGACTATGATGATGAGGAACACCGTCGCAAGATTTCAATCTATTCGAGTGTTATTCCCATTGAGCATCGTGATCATAAGATAAACGTGATCGACGCGCCTGGCTACACTGATTTCGTGGGTGAGGCGATCTCGGCCTTGAGTGTTGCGGATGGCGCGGTCATTTTAATAGATGCGGTTGCCGGTGTGGAAGTTGGCACTGAACTTGCATGGCGCTATGCCAATGAATTCAAGTTGCCGCGTTTCTTTGTGATCAACAAGATGGACCGCGATAACGCCAACTTCGAGCAGGCTTTCTCAAGCATTGAAGAGCTGGCGCGCGCCCATGAAAAGCGCCTTATCAAAGTCCATCTGCCAGTTGGCGAGAAGCAGGAGTTCAAGGGTGTCGTGGATGTGATCGGCATGAAAGCTTATATGGGGGACGGCAAGACAGTTGCAGAGATCCCAGCCGACATGAAGGAAGCCGCGGAGGCGGCCCACTTCACGCTTGTGGAAGCTGCCGCGGAAGGCGAAGACGAACTGCTGGAAAAATACCTGGAGAACGGGTCTCTCTCAGACGAAGAGTTGGTACGCGGTCTAAAAGACGTTGTTTACGCCGGAACTTTTATCCCGGTTTTCTGCGCGGCAGGCGGACGGGAGATTGGCTCCCTCGCCTTGCTGAACGACATCATCGATTTGATGCCATCCCCGTTGCATGCTCCTGAACGTATGGCAATGGGAAAAGATGGTGAAGAGAAGCTGACTGCCTCTGATTCAGGCCCATTGGCTGCATATGTATGGAAGACCACGGCCGATCCGTTCGTGGGCAGGATGACGTACTTCCGTGTGTTCTCCGGTTCCATTCAAGCGGATGCGCGTGTCTGGAATCAAAACAAGAATGCGGAAGAGCGCATGGCAAGCCTTCACTTCCAGCGCGGGAAGGAGCAGATCCCCGCGAAGGTTGTGCATGCCGGCGACATCGCCTCGGTCTCCAAATTGACTGCAACCTCAACGGGCGATACACTCTGTGACAAGGGACATCCGCTCACGATTGAAAAACCGATATTTCCCGCCGCATTGTATCGCGTGGCAGTGACTCCCAAGACGCAGGCCGACGCCGCGAAGATCTCACCGACTCTCACTCGTCTGACTGAAGAAGATATGACGCTCACATGGCAGAACGACCCTATTACACACGAGACCGTTTTACAGGGTATGGGTGACCAGCATATTGATGTTGCAGTCAATCGGGCGCAGACCAAATTTCAGGTGGGCCTGGTTACTCACCAGCCCAAAATCCCGTATCGTGAAGGGATCACACGTAAAGCCAATGCGCAATACCGCCATAAGAAACAATCAGGCGGCGCGGGTCAATTCGGTGAGGTCCACCTCCGTATTGAACCACTCCCTGGCTCTGATTTTGAATTCGAAGATGAACTTGTTGGTATGAACCTGTCGCGCTCCTATCTGCCACCCATTGAGAAAGGCATCAAAGCCACGATGGAACGCGGCGCGTTCGCGGGATACCCGATGAGCAACGTGAAGGTAATTGTGTACGATGGCAAGGAACACGAAGTGGACTCCAAGCCTGTGGCGTTCGAGATCGCGGGCCGTGAAGCCTTCAAGCTCGCGGTGCAGGATGCGGGTCCCGTATTGTTCGAGCCGATCATGAACGTGCGCGTGACCGTTCCCGATGCCAACATGGGCGATGTGATGAGCGACCTCAACACCCGCCGCGGCCGCGTACAGGGAACGGAATCCGAGCGCGGCAGCACCACAGTCATCGCGCATGTACCCATGTCAGAAATGACGCGCTACACCACGCAACTCCGTTCCATCACGGGTGGGCGCGGCTACTTCACCATGGAGTTGGATCACTACGATATCGTGCCTACAAATATTGCGGGTACCATCATCGAAGCGCATAAGAAGGAAATGGAAGCCAAGAAGGAAGAGTAGATTTGTAATTGGGAATTGGTAAAGGCTTCAGCATCGTGTTGAGGCCTTTTGTTCTATTTATTTAGCAAAGGTCTTCACTTCAAGGGTGACTCATCAAATACCTGCACATAGGTACGACACCAATCTTCCAACTTGGATAACTCGCCGTTGAAGTAGCGATATAAAGCATAGGAAGCGGCATTCGCTATTGGCCGATATTGGCTTTGGTCAACTTCTCCCAGTATCCATTCCAACTCATGCTGATGAAGTACAGCGCGAATACGATCCACCTCTGATACCAAATCGCCATTGGCTGGTAATTCCCAGTTTCGCTCCACACCATAAGTCACCAGAATCACCGCCGGGTTTACTCCAGTGCCAAGTTCAGGACCAAAAGCAGTTTCATGAAAGATAACTCCAGCGCTTCTCATCTCGCCGTGAGCATCCTGTTGAAACTCAGCCCAAGCAGAATCCTGTTCCACTAAAAGGCTATCAAAAGCCACAGGGCCTCCTGGCTCCAATGCAGTGAAAAGATCTTGGGACATCACGTGAATCTTGTCCTGCCATTGAGCTGAGTTGCAAAAATCCGGAGTCGGTGTAATTGTGGGAATAAGCGAGGGGGTAATTGAAGGAGTAGATCGTGTGGGGCTTAGCATAATAGTTGCTGTCGCGGTAACAGTCGGCGTAGGAGCAATGCTTCCACAAGCTCCCATTAGAATCACGATGGAAGTCACGTAAAATACTCTCAATACCCGCTTTAATACAGTCATCGATAACAGCTTATCAAATTTCAGAGATTATGACAACTGGCTTAAAGATAGGTTTTTGTTGCAAGCGCTGGATCTGTGGATCCAACACAGCCTGTGGGTTGCATAAGGCTCCCAGTGCCGTCCTTTGCGAAGCATCCCTGTGGCACGGCGCTAGCATAGTCCAGTAACCGCCGCCGGGGACGGCAGCGTGAGCAGTAGGCTTGGCTGAAATTGAGTAAAATAACGTCATGCCGATCGTTCGCCTTCCAAATGTCATGAGTTTTTATACGGAGAAGCAAAGCCAATTCCCTGTTTCGGCGTCAACGGCCATCGAAGCTGTGCGCGCCGCAGTGGAGAAATACCCTGCCTTGAAAACGCATGTGTTCGATAGTAAAGAAAATCTGCGCGGCCACATTCACTTATTTGTGAATGACATCAGCGTTCGTGATCTAAATGGGCTGGAAACTCCTCTAAGGGAGGACGATATCGTCCGTATCCTTCCTGCCGCGGCGGGTGGATAACTCGGAAAAACCTGACATGTCTTCCCGAGAAGTTGGTCGGCGATGCCCATTGTCCACGCGGAGGCTCTGAGAGGCCGCGGCGCGCATGAGACATGTCAGGTTTGTGTTCCTGAATATTGGACTTGACAATTCGGGTAAGAATCGTACAATAACCGTCATCAATTGATTAGCCTATGAGTACTATTAACTATTGCTCCTGTCTACGGCGGGGTTCGTAACCACCGCCTGAGATAGCCCCCGCAGACAACGGTTCCCCTTACAGGGACTGTGCAGACGGTTGGACGACCCCCGCGTGCGATTTTATCAGCATGGTGGCGTTTGTTCGCCGTCTTTTCATTTGTGCCGTTGACTGCTATTTATTTAAGGAGTCTATGACTTTACTCGATTACACGCTATCCCAACCCGATACCGACTCAGTGGGGGATTTAACCGCCCACGTTGGCAATACACCCCTCATTCCGCTTCAAAGACTACGCCGCGGCCTGTCTCCGCGTGTAAAGATCCTTGCCAAAGCGGAATGGTTCAACCCGGGCGGTTCCGTCAAGGACAGGCCCGCACTGAACATTATGCGGACCGCGCTTGCTAATGGCAATCTTGGAAATGGCAAACGCTTGCTTGATTCAACATCCGGCAACATGGGCATTTCTTACGCCACTTTCGGTGCTGTGCTTGGGATCCCTGTCACACTGACAATACCCGCCAGTGCCAGCGCGGAACGGTTTGCCATCCTGCGCGCGTTGGGAGCGGAGCTGATATTGACCGATCCAACGGAAGGCTCGGACGGCGCGATTCTTGTGGCACGTCAGCTTGCCGCGGAAAAACCAGACCTGTACTGGTACGCGAATCAATACGATAACCCTGCGAATTGGAAAGCGCATTACAAATCGACAGGTCCAGAGGTTGTCCCTCAAACAAATGCTGAAGTCACACACTTCGTTGCCGGTCTTGGCACCTCAGGGACATTGATCGGCACAGGACGTTATCTGCGCGAACGATTGCCTGATGTGAATATCATTGCCTTCCAGCCAGACGCCGCATTTCACGGTCTGGAAGGGCTCAAGCATATGCCGTCCGCTATTAAACCCGGGATTTATGATCCATCGTTTGCGGATGAGACGCTTGCAGTCCGTACGGAAGAAGCGCGCGACATGATGTCCCGCAGCGCCAGGGAAGAAGGATTGTTCGTTGGCATTTCATCCGGCGCGGCGGCAGTCGCGGCGTTACGCGTTGCGGAGCAGTTGGAAGAAGGCACGGTTGTCACGATCTTCCCTGATGCAGGCTATAAGTATTTGAGCGATAAAAGTTTGTGGGAGGGGAAGTGATTCTGCAGTTCACTGATGCTTTACTGGCTCAAATCCACGCGCATGGAGAGCAGGCTTATCCCGAAGAGGGCGCGGGATTCTTACTTGGAGCGTATTCGGATAACGATACGCGCGCCGTAAGGGTTATTTTTCCGTTGCCAAACTCTCGGGAAGCTGAAGCGCGTCAC
>DASWKT010000373.1:0-23268 GCA_036396515.1 Anaerolineales bacterium
GTACCATTGAAGCAACGCTGGATACAAACAAGATATTGCTCGAGCAGGGCAAGGCCAACAAAACCATCGATGAAACAAATTATGACGTGAAAATCATTGCTCCCTCTTTTGTCCACTCCTCCGCTGAAATTAGGCACTCTGCCATTGGACCCTACGCTTCCATTGGCGCAAATTGTAAGATTACAAACAGCCAGATAACGGAAAGCATCATCGAAGCGGGTTGTGAGATCCAGGATGTAGCGCTGAATCGCTCTTTGATCGGCACGCAGGCGAAAGTCCGGGGAAGAGGTGATGGGCACGCCATGCAGTTAAATGTTGGCGATCATAGCGCCGTCCTTTTATCGTAACATGATGAATACAGTTGAATGTCGCTCAGATTCGGAATATGCTGAACGCCCGCTTTCCCTCACCTGGGACGGACAGCTTTATGAGATTGCGGAGATCGTGGCGCGCTGGCGTGGCCCCAGCGAAAAAGGATTCCGCGTCAAGACAACAGATGGGCAAGCCTTTGATCTGACATATCGGGAACTCCCCGATGAATGGCATATCCAACCTATTTAGGAGGCTCCATGCGCGAAGTGACCAATGTTCAACGTCTGTCGAAACGGGTAGCTGGGCTCAAGCCTTCGGGTATTCGAAAGTTCTTTGACATCGCCGCGACGATGAAGGACGTGATCTCGCTTGGCATCGGTGAACCGGATTTCACAACGCCGAAGCCAATTCTTGAAGCGGGTATTCGTTCACTGCAAAACGGCGAGACACATTACACATCGAACTGGGGCAGGCTGGAACTGCGTCAGGCAATTGCCGATCACCTCCTGCAATTATATAAGGTGAAATATGACCCGACGAACGAGATCATCGCCACGGTCGGTGTTTCTGAAGCGCTGTATCTCACATTCACTGCGTTGCTTGACCCCGGTGATGAGGTCATCATCCCGACTCCTTGTTTTGTTTCCTATCAGGCAGAAGTGATCATGGCAGGCGGCGTGCCGGTGGAAGTGACCGCGCGTGTGGAAAACAATTTTATGGTGGATCCCGCCGATATCCGTGAAGCGATCACGCCGCGCACGAAAGTGATCTTCATCGGTTATCCGTCCAACCCGACGGGGGCAGTGGCGACGCGTGAAGTAATACTCGAAGTCGCAAAGATCGCGGAAGAGCATGACCTGCTCGTTGTTTCAGATGAAATTTATGACCGTCTCGTATATGACTTTGAACACGTCTGCTTCCCCGCTTTGGATGAAAGCATCAAACATCGCACGGTTTTGCTAGGCGGCTTCTCAAAAGATTACGCCATGACAGGCTGGCGCATCGGCTATGCCTGTGGACCGGCAGATATTATCCAGGGATTGGTGCGCATCCACCAGTACACCATAATGTCGGCACCGACGACTGCACAGGATGCCGCCCTTGAAGCCTTGAAAAACGGAAACCCCTATGTGGAGGAAATGGTCGCGGAATACGACCGCCGCCGGAGATTATTGGTTGCAGGACTTAATCGCCTCGGCCTGCGGACCTTCGAGCCGCGCGGCGCGTTCTATGCCTTTCCAGATATCCGCGCTTCCGGCATGGACGACGAGACTTTCGCTGAAAAGTTGTTGCTCGAAGAGCACGTCGCTGTCGTGCCAGGAAATGCATTTGGTACCGGTGGCGATGGGTTTGCGCGAGCGTGTTATGCAACGGAATACAGCAAGATCGAAGAAGCCCTGCACCGCATGGAAAAGTTTATGAGCAGGCATGGGTGATTTGAGATCAGATTTGTGGGCGGCCAACAGGTCGCCTTTTTTTGTTTTCGAGACCAGGTAGAGTAAGATTAATGCCTTATAATTAAGATGAAAATGACCTATCATCAATTTGCCCCTTGACTGACGCGGCCTAGCTTCAGCGTTTTATGCTCTGCATTTGATATAGTGGCAATACGAAGAGGAGAACCCCATGGGCGATAAGATCACAATCAGCGGTAACATTCAAAATTCGATTCTCAATATTAAATCTACTCTGACCAATGTGCAACAGTCAGTAGGCAGCATACCAACAGGCGATGAGGCGGCCCGGCAGGAACTCCAGGGCTTAATTGAGCAGCTTAGCCAAGCGCTCCAAAATGTACCTGATAATCAAACTGAGCAGGCAGAAGCCGTAGCTGTTTCTGCCCAGGCGTTTGTGGAGACTGCCAAGGCAGATAAGCCCAACAAAACTTTGCTACAGATTAGCGGTGAAGGGCTAAAGAAGGCCGCTGAGAACTTGGCTGAGGTGGCTCCGGCTGTGGTGGGTATCGCCGGTCAGGTGATCGCGCTGGTCATGCGCATGAAGGGATTGGCTTAACGAACCGAAGGGTTGCATAAATTCGCACGCAGGCCTCCCATTTGTGATCCCTATGACAGAGCAACAATTTGCGGGAGAAGAGCCCGAAGACGAGGCCATCGCTGAAGGGAGCGGCGATGTTATCCGCATATCCGGTAATATCGTCAATTCCACGATCATCGTCAAGTCCGTTGTCAGGGATGATCAGGTCGTTGATTTGGAGAAGCTTCCACCTGAAGCAGGTGAGCCTCCTTATCAAGGCTTGCAGTATTTTGAGGAACGGGATGCTGGTCGTTTTTTTGGGCGGGAACAACTTACGACCCGCGTCATTGGGCGCCTCGCGCGGACTCGCTTCCTATCTGTGATTGGTGCTTCCGGCAGTGGGAAGTCATCTCTGGTACGGGCAGGTGTGATTCCAACCCTCAAGTCCGGCGCTCGACTGGCAGATGGTTCCCTGCCGCCTTCCGGCAGCACTCACTGGTCTTATCGAGTGTTCAATCCTGGCGGTCATCCTCTGGACGCTTTGGCTGCTGCCCTCTCGAAAGAGGATGCCCTGCCCAACCGGATCAGTAGTCTGCGCGATGAATTGGCGACAAGCACTAAATCCTTAGCGCTCGCCATCCAATCCCTATTGGCTCTCGTAAAAAGCCCCCATCTGTTGCTGGTCGTCGACCAGTTCGAAGAAATCTTTACCCAGGCGCGCTCTTCCGAAGAGCGCGAAGCATTCATTAACGCGCTGATTTCTATCTCCAGCCCGGAGGATACCCAACCTCTTAGCCTGTTAGTGTGTTTACGGGCAGATTTCTATGCTCAGGTTGCCCAGCATGACAGGCTGCGCGAGATGATCTCTCAACATCAAGAGTTCATCGGTGCGATGAACCGGGCAGAACTGGTAGATGCCATCGTCGCGCCCCTCGTTCAGGGCAATTGGAAAATCCAGGAGGGGTTGGTAAAGGTGATCCTGGATGATGTAGGCTACGAGCCGGGGGCACTGCCATTGCTTTCCCACGCCCTGTTGGAAACCTGGAAACGGCGCCGCGGCCGCACGCTGACTCTTTCTGGTTACGTTGAGAGCGGCGGTGTGGATGGTGCCATCCGCGAAACGGCCGAAGCAGTTTTTAATCAGCGTCTGACGCGGGAACAGCGACCCATCGCCCGGATGATCTTCCTGCGCCTGGCTGAGCTAAACGAAGATGCTCAAGCTACCCGCCGCCGAGCATCTTTTGACGAACTGATTACCCGCGCAACCGATGAGCTGACCATCCAGACCATAATTAATATCTTGGTGGATGCCCGTCTGGTGACCACCAGCATGATCGAACCCGGCACGACAAAAGTCGTGGAAGTAGCGCATGAATCCTTAATCCGGGAATGGCCAACGCTGCAGAAGTGGCTTAACGAGGACCGCCAGGGCCTGATCCTGCATCGTCAAGTTACTGAAGCGACAGAAGACTGGATCGAGAACGGCCGCGATCCCGGTTTGCTCATCCGTGGGAAGCGTCTGGCACAGGTGCAGGAATGGGCGTCTAAAGAAAGTAACGCCGATTCGCTTAGCCTTCAAGAAGTTGAGTTCCTCGAATCCAGCCAGGCGAACGCCCTTGAAGAGGCAGGAAAGGAGGCCCGGCTGGCGCGCGCACAGCGTACTCAGCGCATCTTCACGGCTGTCATCGCTTCCCTGCTCGTGCTGGTCGGTATTCTGGGCTACTCGCGTTTGCAGCCGCCCAAAATGGATCGGGACTATAACGTGGCAGTGGCCGACATCGGAGAGATAGAGCCTGATGGTCGGGTACGTGCCAGTGCCAATGGCAGAGGAGCCATGATAAGTCAGACTATCACTGCTGCTCTGCAAAATACTTTCCAAGATGATCCTAATATCTTGATCTGGAACAATAGTCCTGAACTGAGGCTTCAAAGAGTACGGATCACGACATTGGAAAGCAATTCGCCGGAAGGTCTTACCCAGGCAGCAGCCAGCCTGGCTAAGCAATTGAATGCCGATATGATCATCTATGGCATAATCGACCAGCGACAGCAGCCACCGGTGCTGAATCTGCAAATGTATCTGGCGCCAAAGTTCGAAGATGCATTGGACGAAATTAAGGGCAATTTCCCGTTGAATTCTCCTATCCAGATTGGTTCGGATCTAGACACTGAAATCGTTCAAACAGAGATCACCCGCCAAGCAAATCTGCTGGCGAAGTTAGTGCTGGCACAGTCTGAATCCAAGTCAGGCCGGACGCTGGAGGCCCTGGAGGGTTACTTAGAGGCAGCCGAGTTTGCTCCCGAATCGGATATGCTCCAATTCTTCATCGGACGTGAATCGTTGTTCGTGATCGAGCGCGAGGCCGTTCCTCAAAATGCGGATGAGGCCTTTGTGCAGCAAGCTCGCGCAGCCCTCGAGAATGCCCTCCTGTTGAACCCACAGAATGCGCGGGCTTATATTGGGCTGGGCAGCCTCTATTTGAAACCAGCCAAGAGCCTGATTCTGGAGGCAGCTGATTCAGAGTATACCGATCAGAGTTTTCAACAGATCATGCAACTTTTGGATCAGGCTGAGGCCGCTTATAGACGTGTCTTGCAACTAGAGATCGACTCCGTGGAATACGGGGTTCCGGTGGAAGACCTTGCCCGACTGGGTCTGGGGGATGTGCAGGTCTCGCGCGGGATCGCACTGCAGGGATATGCCAACGCTGATCCGGGGCGTGAAGAGTTCCAAGAGGCGATACAAATGTTCCATCAGGCGGAGGAAACAGTAAAAGCCACCCTAACCGTTTTTCAAGTTTCGGGTCTGTCCCGATACCTGGCACTAAATCATCAGGTTCTGGGCAGCGCATATCAATATTCCGGCTATCTGGCTGATTGGGCAGGTGATTCGTCCGCCGCGCGGCAAGCCTACCGGCAAGCCATTGAGCAGTTCGATGCCTGCATTGCCTTGGGCGAGAATTCGACTGATCGTGTGGTTCAGGTAGAGATCATAGAGGCAAACTGCCTGCCTCTGCGCCAGACTACTGAGGAACGCCTACAGGCATTAGATGGAGGTTCATGATGTTCAATTTCTCAAATAACCATCCTCAGTTCTCTTCTCAAAGAAGACTCCTGTATTTGGGATTTTCTATTCTCCTTATCACCGCCTGTATCTTGCCTGGGTCTGTTCCTCCCACACCCATCGTGATCACAGCCACATCGCCGGTTTCCTCGGAAACGCCGCCGGTTGCCACAGAAACCGCACCGGCCTCGGCGTCTGCAACATTACCCATTACCCTTACAGCGTCAAACAATGTTTCCTGCACAGTGCTGCAGGATCTGAATCTGCGCAGCGGGCCCGGGACTGCTTATAACCCACCGCTTGCCGTTTTGAAGGAAGGGACGGAATTCGTCCCGATCGGTTTTGATCCCCAGGGAATACCGGGTGGGCCCTGGGTACAGGCACAAATAGAAGGGATCAGCCAGCCAGGCTGGGTGAGCGCGGGAAGCCAATTCATCTCCTGCAATCTGGATTTCGCCAGCTTGCCCGTCGTGGAAGTTCCCCCCCCTCCCAAGGGACCGCCACCCAGGGTCGGTACCGGCGCAGTCGATGGCAATGGGATTGACGATTTCCGTTTTTCCTTTGATTACAATCCTGATTACTTTGTGCGCATGTATGTTTTTCGATCAGATGACGAGAACGAAGTTTTTTCCGCGGAGAAGGATGGCAGAGGTATTACCTCCGTCGAATTTATCGTTGAATCACTTGATGACACTGCGGAACATTATAGGAGAACAGAAGTAAATCCGGGTTACTGTATCTTCGCCGGCGGAGAACCGGATTGCAATCCCTGGATATTCGAAAACGGCCAGTACAAATGGAGTGCAGGCGGAGCCCCGGTGGCGGAAGGGAATTACCTGCTCACCGTCAACGTGACCGCTGAGGATGGCGAGGTGGGCAATTGGTTCATCGATATCACCA
This sequence comes from Anaerolineales bacterium, assembly GCA_036396515.1. Classification (GTDB taxonomy): domain Bacteria; phylum Chloroflexota; class Anaerolineae; order Anaerolineales; family Villigracilaceae; genus Defluviilinea. The sequence goes on from DASWKT010000373.1 coordinate 6,251, forward strand.
TTGATTTACCGTGAAGAAGGGTGCAAGCATCATAGCTTACAGAAAAATTCCAAATAGGGTAGTTCGCGCCAGCCTCTGCTTGTTTTGATGAAGTTATTTGCATAATCACTATATAATGGGCATCTATGCCAATCGATCTCCTGCAGGTCATCAACAGTCGTGCGGCTGTAAGTCTTGTATCCTTTCTAGGGCAGGTTATCCCCCCAGGTATTGGATACCCTCTCTGTGACCTCGTTGCAAACTGGGTCGCAACACGCCGGGATTCGAAGGTAATTCAGGCAGTCAGAGTCAATCAATGGATGGTGCATGGGGCAAATTTGGAAAAAGAAGCGTTGGATAAAGTGGTTTGGGAGACCTTCCGTAATAATGCCCGCAACCTCTATGACCTTTATCACTATGTTCAGAGCCCTGAAACAGAACAGCGCACCATCAGCCTAAACCCTGTGGCACGCAGCCTGGTCGAACGGCCAGAATTTGGGGATCGTGGATTGGTGATTGTTGGTCTTCATCTCAGCAACTTTGATCTTGTCCTGCAGTCCATCTGCCGCCAGGGATTCAAAGCAATGATTCTAACTCTTCCCGATCCACAAGGCGGAAGGCGAGCGGAATATGAGAGGCGGAGAAGGACAGGAATGAATCTGATCCCAGCATCGTTGAGCGCGTTGCGCCAGGCGGTGAACCACCTTGAGCGCGGTGGAATGGTCCTGACCGGTATGGATCGTCCCGTATCTGACCCCAAATACTGCCCAAGATTCTTCGGCCGCGGGGCGTCTCTTCCCATTCACTCTATTTACCTGGCGTCGAAAGCCCATGTGCCGGTTGTGATCATGGCTGCAATCCAGCGGGCAGATAGAAAGTACCACGTTATGACTTCCGAGCCGATTGAGATGGAAGGTTATCCAGAAAATGGGCCGGATTATGGAACGCAAATCCTGCGAAATTCCGAAAAGGTTCTAAGCCGGGTAGAAGATTTCATCCGGCTGGCCCCTCAGCAATGGAACATGTTTCTGCCCGTCTGGCCTGATATGTTGGAAAAAGTTCCAATCTGATGGGAGACGCAAAAATGATGGATCGGGGTTCTGATTCAGGAGGCATTTATATGAATGAAATCAATCAGCATAAAAGAGTGAATGATATTCTCCTCGGCCCATTGGAGAGGCCCGCCCTGCGCTGGCTTGCGGCACACATGCCTGCCTGGGTCACTCCAGATATCTGTACTGCCATAGGGGTACTAGGCGCACTGTTGACGATGTTCAGCTACGGCTTGAGCAACTACAGCCCAAACTTTCTCTGGCTGGCTTCGTTAGGCTTCGTTATCAACTGGTTCGGAGACAGCCTGGATGGAACATTAGCCCGCCATCGCCGTATCGAACGTCCGAGATATGGTTTCTATATTGATCACATTACTGATGTGGTCTGTCAGGTGATGATCTTTCTGGGATTGGGGCTTACCCCCTATGTCAGCCTTAATGTCGCCTGCCTGGCGTTGATCGGCTACCTGCTGCTCTCGGTACTGGTCTACGTCCGTACGTATGTGGCAGGAGAATTCAAGATATCCTACGGCAGACTGGGACCTACCGAGAGCCGCGCGCTGGCTGTTTTGCTGAACACGGCTATATACTTCTTTGGTCTGCAAAATATCGTGTTCGGTCAGGAGATATTCAGCATCTATGATATACCCGTCGCAGCCCTTGCCGTGCTTTTACTGAGCTTCTTCATAAATACTGCCACGCGGGAAGCTCGCAGGTTGGCAGCATTGGGAGAATAACAAAAGGCAGGGTCAGGAAGTAAAAGGATACTTCGTCGCTAAATTTCTGTAATAATTCCCCGTCGGCTCACGGACACAGTATAATTTTCAAGACATGATGGAGAGACAAACCAAACTGATCTGGGAACAACCTGATTGGCTGGAGCAGGCGAACGATTGGATCCTGACTGAGACGGCGCGCCAAGCCATCGAGATCACCGGCGCGATCAAACAATCGCATATCTATCCGTGGTCGACGGTCATGAGTGTCCCTACAAACGAAGGCACACTTTTCTTCAAAGCCTCTACACAAGATGTCGCTCCCGAAGCCGCTTTAACGCAGGCCCTGGCCGGCTGGTATCCCAATTGCATGCCGGAACTTGTAGCTGTCGATGCCGGGCGCGGATGGATATTGATGCGCGATGGCGGCGAACCCTTACGTGCCTCCATCCGGCCGGCGCAGGACCTTGCGCCATGGACTCCGGTTATTTCCCTCTACGCTGAAGTTCAGATCGGCCTGGCAGAGCATGTGCCCGAGCTGCTGGCCATGGGAGTACCGGACTGGCGCCTCTCAACTTTGCCTGCTCGCTATGTTCAATTACTGGAGAATACCGGGAGCCTCGAACTGGCAATGTCCGGCGGCCTGAATTCCAAAGAGTTTCGCCGTCTGCAGGACCTCGCGCCGCGTTTCACGCAGATCTGTACCGAACTGGCCGCCTTTGGCATCCCCGAAACGCTCGACCACGGGGATTTCCACGATGGCAATGTATTGCTGCGGAACGGGCGGGTCACCCTGTTCGATTGGGGCGATGGCAACCTGACCCACCCCTTCGTTTCCCTGCGCACATTTTTCGTCAGCATCGAGAACTCGCTCAAACTGGACGACTACGCCTTCACCCCTGAGATGGCCGCCCTGCTCGACCTCTACCTTCAACCATGGCAGCGCTTCGCCTCGAAGAAAGACCTGCTGGCCGCCTTCGCGCTTTCGAGATGCGTTGCATCGATCGTCAAGACCCTCGCCTGGCACATTGGGATCTCCAAGCTCAAGGGTCCGCTGCGCGAGAGATACGCGAACATCGTGCCCGAGTTGTTGAAGGAATTCCTCACCTACGAAAAGATGTTGCCAGCGTGAACATTTTCGGCGCGGGCGCGGGGATAGACAGCCGCGTACGCGCTGGCGCAGGCTAAGAAGCCTGCTTTTTTTGTTTGTGATGCTATAATTTTTTCGTATTCTCTGCACGAACGATCCCATAAAGGATGTAGATGATGTTAAAACGAACTTTGGGCAAAAGCAAACTGGAAATGAGTGCGCTGGGCATGGGATGCTGGGCGATCGGCGGCCCGTGGACCTGGGCTCAGCCGGGAAGAGAACCTTACCCTGCGGGCTGGGGAAACACAGACGATGCAGAATCCATTCGCGCGATTCATACTGCCATCGACATCGGTGTCAATTTCTTCGATACCGCTGCGAATTACGGAGCAGGTCACAGTGAAATTGTTTTAGGGCGCGCGCTAAAGGGCAGACGGGATCATGTGGTGATTGCGACAAAATTCGGGCATATCGTCAATGAGAAAGAGAAAACTGTGTATGGAGATCCCGATCAGATCATCAAAAATGTGCCGACCGATGTGGAGAACAGCCTGCGTCGTTTGCAAACCGATTTTATTGATATTTATCAATTACATGATGGAGGTTACGATTCCAGACTGGCTTTGGAACTGCAGTCCGTTTTGGAGGAACTGGTATCTGCAGGCAAGATACGCTGGTATGGGTGGAGCACCGACATCGTGGAGAACGCCCGTGCCTTCGCGAGCGGCGCGCATTGCGTATCCATTCAGTTCCGGTTGAACGCCCTCTTCGACAACCCTGATATGCGTCAGGTTTGCGCGGATTTCGATCTGGCAGGCATCAACAAGGATCCCCTCAACAAAGGTATTTTGACCGGCAAGTTCAATTCAACATCCACATTCCCTGAAAACGACATTCGATCACGGGAGAGTTTTTCCGATCCAGAGATTCAAAAACGGCTGAAGATAGTGGAAGTAATACGCGACATCCTGACCTCCAATGGGCGGACCATGGCACAGGGCGCGCTGGCTTACATCTGGGGATTGGATGAGCGCATGGTTCCAATCCCGGGATTCAAGTCCGTGAAACAGGTGACAGAAAACGCGTGCGCAATGCAATTTGGCCCGCTGACGGACTCACAGGTGAACGAAGTTCAAAACACTGTTGCAAAATATGAGTTGCAAAGTTGAGGTTGGTCAGCGCGGCGTTGACGTTTGGATGGACATCCATACTAATTCCGGCAATAATAAGAATGGAAACTAGGAATTCCTAAGACATTCATTACATTACAGTCCCAACGGGACAACTCTTCAACAGGTACATCGTCAGCCTGCCCTCATTAGGATGCCGGCGCGAAAGGATTAACGTAGAATTATGGCTCATAAAAAAATTCCCATGGAACATGACAAGAAGATAGCTCTTGTCGCACACGATAATAAGAAGCCCGACCTGGTGGAATGGGCCAAATATAACCGCGACCTCCTCGCTCATCACCGCGTATATGCCACTGGCACCACAGGAAAAATCCTCGAACGCGAACTTGGCTTCAAGATCGGAAAACTCAAAAGCGGACCTCTGGGAGGCGACCAGCAGATTGGGGCCAAGATCGTCGAGAACAAGATCGATTTCCTCATCTTTTTCTGGGACCCGCTCGAGCCCCTGCCTCACGACCCCGATGTGAAGGCGCTTTTGCGCATGGCGGTTGTGTGGAATATCCCCATTGCCTGCAATCGCGCCTCTGCTGACTTTATGATCTCCTCCCCACTCATGGACGGCGAATACGACCGCCTGGTACCCGATTACGAATATTATATTACTCGCAAAGTGGACGAGGGCGAAAAAACCAGCTAGGGCACGTGAAGGTGATATCACCAAAAGGGACTATAGGGCGGCGCTTGAACACCTTCGTGCTTTTGATTGTCATTTCTTTTTCCATTCGGGTTCGTAAAATGGCAGTTTAACAACGCGGGCAGGCGCGTGCTGGCGATGATGCTCCACCGTGATTTCCATGCGGACATTCGTGCCGATTTCGTGATATGGCTTTTGCAAATGCGCAAGCGCGATATATTTTTTCAACAGTGGTGACCATGTTGACGTGGATGCATACCCAACCTGCACGCTGCCAACAAAGATCGGCAAACTGCCTCTCATCGCCATAACAGGGATTTGCGGCGGCAAGCCAACATCTTTAAACAAGCGCTCCATCCCTTCCCAATCCACTTCGAGTCCCATCAGCTTCCATGCGGAGCCTTCCTTCTTCTCTCGCTCCAGCGCGCGGCGTCCGACGAAATAACCCTGCTTGTCGAGCGCCACTGTCCAGTCGAGTCCCAGCTCGAATGGCGAGGACTTCTGCGCTTCGATCCAGGCGTGGCTTGCGGACGTGTAATCCACTTCGATCATGAACAATCCCGCCTCCACGCGCGCCATATCCATGGCGAGGATGCCCACAGGGGTGATCCCGTAATCGTGGCCTGCCTCCATAAGCGCATCCCAGATGGTAAGGGCGTCTTTTGCATCCATCCAAAGCTCAAACCCCAAATCTCCGGTATAGCCTGTTCGGGAAATCGTGACAGGGATGCCGTCCACCTTGTTCTGCATGAGACGGAAATACTTCAACCCATTAACTGGATCATCAGCCACCCGGTTCAGGATCGCCGTCGAGTTGGGTCCCTGAAAACTGAGCGCCGCCACATTGTCAGTAACTTCCGCGATCTCCACCTCCAAACCGACCGCGTTCATCGAAAGCCATCTCAGTGAGGGGTCTGCGGACGTCATGCGGTATGTCCCCTCATCGAGTCGGCTGATCGTGCCATCGTCAATCATCTTGCCTTCATTGTCGCACCAGCCGGTGTAATACACTTGTCCCACTTTCAACTTATCCATATCGCGGGTAACGACGCGGTTCAACAAACGACTCGCGTCTTTGCCTTTAATGATGTACTTCATTAACGGCGAGACATCTATCAACGCCGCCGAATTGCGAATCGCCCAGTACTCTCGGTCGAGCGTGAGTTCATAGGAACCCGCGACGAGATACCCTGCCCAGCGCCGCCAGTTCTGCGGCAGGCAGAGTTTGGATGTTCGTTCGTGAAAGGGAGTATGGCGTAGTTGCATATATTTTCCTCTTTGAACCGCGAAGCTTGCTACGAAATTTTTTTTGATTCTTCGCGCTCTTAGCGGTTAAGTTTTTATTGGTTGGAATACTCCGCTGGCGCGAAGAACCCTTCGACAGGCTCAGGACGGCGCACCAGCACCGTCAACATTTCGACAAGCTCAATGCGGCGCTCTTCCTCAATCGAATGAAATCTGCCACGCAACAGGATGCGACGCACTCGTAGGTTTCATATTCCTCCATATAGGGCAATTGCTGCTTTTACCCCCCTCTAGGCAACTGGCGCGATTTTAACTCCCGCTCGATCCGCTCCTGCAAAAACACTTTGATTAAAGATTGGTAAGGTACATCACGCTCATTCGCCATCTGGCGCAGAGCGTCTAAAAGCGGTTCGGGCAAGCGCAGGGAGATCGCGCGGGTGGATGGTTTCAGATTCGGAAACAGGACCCGCTCAGCGCTCTTCCAATCCAGATATTCGGAAGAATCATGCTTGCTCCAAAAAGCGCGCTCTTCATCTTCGTTTTTGAATTCAGGAATTGGTTTGCTCATAAATACTACGCTCCTTTTTGCTCATATTGCGGGCAGAAATGACGCGGATTTTGTCTTTGCGAATTGTAAAAGCAATAAATAATCTTCTGCCAGCCAGTGCATGACCAAGCACATAATAGCGCGGCTCCTTTTGAGAGTGCGCGGGATCTGGCTTGAATAGGAGAGGTAGATTGAAAAAGACTTCTTCACATTCTCCAGCCGCAACCTGGTGCTTTTGCCAGTTCTTCTCACGGTTATTCTCATCCCAATCAAAGCCAGTGACTTGACTTAGGTCAATCATCTGTGTATATTACCATAATATACAAATCGCTGTCAATTATTTTCCCTGCCTCTCAACGAATATTCCGCTGGCGCGAAGAAGACCAGCACAATCAACTCTTCCTCAATTGAGTGAAATCGATGCTCCACATTCTTCGACACATAGACAATTGACCCTGCCTGCACAGTGCGGTCTTCGTCCGCAACTTTGATCTTCGCCCTGCCGCTCAACACGTAATAGACTTCATCCTCCGTATGCGGTGATTGCGGGTCCGTCCCACCCGCGGGGAGGATGTATAATCCCATGCTGAGGTCGGGGACTTTGAGGAATTCGAGGTAAAGTTTGTCTGATTGTATGCGTTCTTCGAGAAGTTGAGTGAGTACAAAGGCTTGCATGGGATTCCATTTCCGTCATTGCGAGGAGGGGTTCTTTCCCGACGAAGTAATCCCATAATTGATAGGGGAGATTGCTTCTCGAAGACTCGCAATGACATACACTGAAAATTATATATAATTTTACTTGCATTGACCTAAAACAAAAAGGACTGGCAATTACCAGTCCTTCAAAATTACCTCCAGGCACTCTCCTCAGGCATTGGAATGGGCTCCGCATTTTCCCATCCATTCTTGCGGAGATATTGTTCGAGCGTGAGCAGGCCCGGGTGAAGTTTGCGAAGCGCGGGAATATCTGCATCATAGGCTTTACCGTTGAAGAAGTTGAACATGGCAACCATCTCTTCTTCCGACCTGCGGCCTCCACCTCCGCTTGGCATGGTGAGTTTCACAGGTCTGCCAATCACTTTCGCAAACGTGTCCGCGATTTGAGACTCGGTCAATGCATCACCGGCAAGTTCAATCGTCTTACCAAGATATTGCTTCGGATCTGCAAACGCCAATGCAACAAATACAGCGATGTCCTCCGCTGCGATCAATTGGCGTTCTTTCTCGGGCCGTAATCCGATTGCATTGAATGTGCCATTGAGAATGGAGGCGCGCTCCCAATTGAAGTTCTCAAAAAAGGCTGCAGGACGAAGGATGGTGTATGGAATATCAAGCGAGTGAACATATTGCTCGATGATCCACTTGCTTTCGAAGTGCTTCTGCCCCATACCGCGATGCGCCGCGCCGACTGAGGAATAAACGAGATGTTGTACACCCGCGGCTTTGGCGTCGTCGGCTACATTTTTACCCTGCCTGATCTCACCTTCGAAACCGACATTCGGCAGCCAGAAATTTTGTACACTAAAGACTCCATACGCGCCTTGGAAAGCAGCATCGAGTTGGGGACCATCCTCCATATCGCCCGCTACTACTTCCGCGCCGAGTGAAGCTAATTCCTGTGCGGCGGGCTTATTGACATCACGAGTCAGAGCGCGTACCTTCCAGCCATCCGCCAAAAGTTTTCTTGCGACCGCGCCACCCTGTTGGCCTGTTGCACCAGTTACTGCAATAATTTTGTCGTTCATGTTTGTTCTCCGTTTCAACCTTTAATTTTTGAGTGATTTTGAAGTTTTATCCTGGCAAGGCATTTGACTTTTCAATATCATCTGCTTTGCATGGATTTCTTCCCTTTGCCCAACTTCTTGCACAGTTCACCGAGAGTCTCCTGCTCGTTTGCTGATAAAACGCTGAACTCCTGGACCAATGCCGCTACATGATTTGGAAGCACCGCTTCAATCTTCGCTTTGCCCGCTTCCGTCAAATGGACGTGTATCACCCTGCGATCTGTCGTGTCACGTTCGCGGCGCACAAGCCCATCGCGTTCGAGATTGTCGATCACTGTCGTGAGATTACTAGTGCTCTTTAGAATCTTGCTGCTTATCTCTCCCTGTGTCATCGACCCAAGATGATGCAAGGCTTCCAGTACCGCGAATTGGGAATAGGTCAGGTCGCTGACAGTTTGGCGTTCTGCCAGCCGCGCCAAAACGGAATTAGTACAGCGGGTCAGCTTGATGAAGGTGTCGAGAGTGCGCATCTCTGCGCGGGAACCGGTGAAATGTGTCGGCATATCAAATCTCTTTTTGACATCAAATAGTTTGATGTCAAAATATTATCGTACAATAAAGGGATTGTCAACCAATTGCACACTAGTCTTTAGACTAGCTTCCACCCACTCCACAAGTCCGAGTTCGAATATTACTTTAGATATTGTGCAAGGAAATTCAGGATCATTTGATTGATCTCAGCCAACGTTGGCGTAGCGGAGCCATTGGGTGCAACGAAGGAATGACCCGCGTTTTTTACAATGACTAATTGCGCAGGGACATTCATCTGCACCAATCGCTCATACATCAACTGGGATTGCTCGTAAGGAACAAGTGTGTCTCGCTCTCCATGGATCAGCAAAAAGGGTGGATCGTCCGCTGTCACGTGCGTGATTGGGCTTGCCTGGGCAACGGTATGTTCCCCAAACCCAACGAGCTTCATGTTTTCAATATCGGCATTCGGGAAATTTCTCGAAAGGTCTGTGACAGCCGCCATGGCAATCACTGCCTGCACGCGACTGGATTGGTCAAGATATTCACCCACATCCCACCCCGCGCCTTCGTCCGACGTTCCAAGCAGTGAAACGAGATGCCCGCCTGCACTGGGCCCGATTGCTGCAATGCGTTTTGGATCAATGTTGTATTCACCGGCATGTGCTCGCAGGGAACGGATCGCGCACTTTACATCTTCGATCATAGTAGGGAATTTACCGGCGGGATACAAACGATAATTGATTGAAACAACGAGATAGCCCTGTGCTGTCATCCCTCTGGCAAACATCGCGGCTTCAGACTTATCACCATGCAGCCAACTGCCGCCATGGACATAAACCAGAGCAGGCCATGGCCCGCCCGTCCCCGGAAAATAAACATCCATTTTCTGGGACGAATCATCCATTGTGCAGTATGCAACATCAGTCAACGTCTCGCCATATAATTTAAAAGGAATTGGCGAGGGACTGGGTGTGTCTGTTGGTTGTGGAGTCGGTCGTGGGGTTGATGTTTGTTCGGACGAACACGATAAAAGAAGAATCAAGAAAAAAATGGCCAGTAGAAGCATTCTCGTATTTATTTTTAAAGATGTCCTTATGCCTTCACTCCTTACGGACAGGGTTCCTCAACACTCCCAGCCCTTCAATCTCCACGACAACTTCATCACCGTTCTTTAATTCGCCCACCCCCGCAGGCGTGCCCGTAAAGATCAAATCTCCAGACTCAAGAGTCATAATCGATGAAACATAGGCGATCAACATACCTACATTGAATACCATATCACGCGTGGATGCCATTTGGCGCATCTGTCCATTGACACGACAGGTGACCACCGAATCCGCAGGGTCAAATTCCGTGTCGATCCACGGTCCAAATGGGCAGAACGTATCGAAGCCTTTAGCGCGTGTCCACTGGTCATCTGTACTTTGCAGGTCACGCGCAGTCACATCATTGCCGATGGTGTAACCGAGTATGTGTTTCTTCGCGTTTGCGGCGGTAATGTGTCGTCCACGTTTGCCAATAACAACGACTAACTCGCCTTCATGTTCCACTTGCGCTGATTGTGGTGGAAGCAGGACCGTATCGTTGGGATTAATAACGGAAGAAGGCGGTTTTAGGAAGATAAGCGGGACCTTCGGGATCTCGTTGCCCAGTTCCTTGGCGTGTTCCACGTAGTTGCGTCCCACGCATACGATTTTGCTCGGCTCGGAAGGGGCCAGCAGCTTCACGTCCGCGAGGGGCGTTTCTGCTTCGTCGCGACGGTAGCGCCCAAAGACGTTTCCACCGATCTCGCCAACTTTGTCGCCGAGCAGCCATCCATATTTTGGCTTTTTGCCATCCTGTGTTTGATAACGAACAATCCTCATAATCTCTCCGTGATAACATTTCAACGTTTAAATGTTTGAATGTCTCTCGCGGAAAGTGTAGCACAATTCTGAAAACAGTACAGACAATCGCGGTATAATGCGCAGCACGGGCGCTTAGCTCAGTTGGTTAGAGCACTTCCTTTACACGGAAGGGGTCAGGGGTTCGAGTCCCTTAGCGCCCACAAATGAAGAGAGTGGCGCTAGTTGCGTCACTCTCTTTTCGTTTCTTTGCCTGGTCCTGCTATCCCTTTTCCACAGGGAACTGGATCTCGTTTACTGTGTTCGGGTCATTCTGATCACCAAGCATCTCGGGAAGCCGAAGATTGATCTCGCGCCCGGGTCCGACGATCTGATAGCCGTTCTGGTCAACCCATTTGGCGATGGCATCGTAGGCCTCGCCGATCGTGGCAAACGGTCCGGTGTGAACTACGCAGGCCATCGTTTCGACCTCTGGTAAGTTATGGACTTTGACCCGTTTATCCGGAGTCATCGCATCAGTAATCGGCATGGCTACTTCGATATCCCAGTCACGATCCTTGAACTCCTTATCGTGATAAATCGCCATGGGCGGACCAATCATGCGGGTACCCTGCTGACCCAGGTAGCTCATTAACTCATCCCACAATGAACGCTGGTCTGGCGGTGTAGGGACAACCCCGCGTACTGAAGCAACCTTGATCGGTTCAACTTTTTTGATCACAACATCATACTTGGACATGGAATCCTCCTGTTCAATCTGTCTCAGCCAGAGCTCCACACGCTCCAGTCGTGTCGCTTCCTCCTCCACACGCTGCCTGATCTCCGCCTGACGCAGTTTCAGCATCCCGCGCATCTGCTCGGCAGACAGGTCTTCTTCGAGAAGACAGCCGATCTCCTCCAGCGAGAAACCCAAATCCTTGAGTGCCAGGATGCGATACAGGCGAGGCAGTTGGTCGAATTCGTAATAGCGATAGCCGGTAAAGCGATCCACTTCGATGGGCTTGAGCAGGCCCATCTCATCGTAGAAGCGCAGCGTCTTGACAGACACACGGCTGAGTTTGGAAAAGTCTCCGATCCGGATCATCTGAAGGCCTCCAGCATCCTTATACACCCTCCAGCAAGAGGAGAGTCAAGGTCCTTAGAACAGAAGTTCTGGTTTAAGGAAGATAAGGTCAAGGATTCGAAATCCTCTACGAAGCAGATTTTAGAATTTGCTTCCACATAAGTCTTGAGAATCAACACTTAATTATTATCACTTAACTACTCAACTTTGCAGAAAAGATAGATGCCTTGTAAATTGCTCTCAAAATGGGGGTTCTGCGAGACTCTTTTCATGTTCTTCTTTATAATGCGAGAACTACATCGTTGCCGGGAAAAGGATTTTGCATGAGCATCCGCTTTAAGGTCATTCTGCCTTATCTTCTTCTCACCCTCATCGTTGCCGTGACGGGTGCTTATGTTGTAACACGCCTGGTCTCAAGTTCATTAAGTGAGCGTTTGTCGAATCAACTGCTCGAAGCCGGTCATGTTGTTTCAGATACGCTGGCTCGACAGGAAATCAAGCATCTTGAAGCCGCGCGCATCGTGGCTTATACACGCGGATTGGGCGAGGCGCTCCTCGCCGGGAATGTGGATCAAGTTACTATTTTGGCGAAACCAGCCGCGGGTGGATTGAACGTTGAAAGTCTCATGGTTTTCAATGCAGAGGGACGCGAATCGCTCCACCTGATCAAACAATCGAATGGCACGATCATGGATGTCAGCCAGCAGGGACGCGCCTCCACTCTACTGATCGTCGAACGATTGTTGGCAGAGCATAATCCCGACAGTCTCCCTCAACGCGAGCTGGCGCTTGATCCTGTGGATGGGCGTTACTATTATTTCACTGCAGTTCCTGTCGTGTTAGAGGATCAGGTCATCGGTGCAGTGGTGGTTGGCACTTCTCTAAATACCCTTCTGCGCTACTTGGAAAGCGCTTCACTCGCCGATATGATCATTTATGGAGGGAACGGACAGGCGATCGTATCCTCTCTCGGAAGTGAGGGGATGGAAACTTTATTTCTGCGAACAATTTCCATCCCGACCGAACTTTATCAGGAAGTCATTACTCAGGATGGCGTTGTGCCGGGTGAAAACTTTTTAGTGGATGGTCGCTGGTATAGCTTGGCACGCGGTCCACTCAAAGTTGGGAATGACCGCATCGGCGTCTTCTCCGTTGTCCTGCCATTGGATTTCGTTGTCGAATCCAGTTCTGTCAACCGAAACAACTACGTCATTTTGTATTCCGCGGCGATGATCGCTGTGATCCTGATCGGCTATTTTGTAGCACGCTTGATCATCAATCCGCTGTCTAAATTGGTACGTACCTCACTTGCCATTGCAAATGGTGACTTGACCAAACGCACCGAGGTCGAGAGCAAGGACGAGATCGGCGTGCTCGCCAGCACGTTCGATAAAATGACAGAGCACCTGCAACAACGGACGCTCGAGTTGGAAAAAATGAATCGTACCCTGGAGCAAATGGATCGCACGAAGTTACACTTCATCCAGGTCGCTGCACACGAGCTCCGCACACCTCTGACCCTTGTTCAGGGGTACGCACAGATGGTCAAAATGAAGTCGAATGGGAATCAAGAGTTCACGGAATACATTAGCAGCATCCTGGATGGTACGAGCCGCATGGTTGAGATCATTGATAGTATGTTGGACGTCTCACGCATTGACACAAATCAACTGGCAGTCACGCTTTCCAAAATGAAGATCGTCCTTATCATCGAAAAAGTTAGAAAAGTATTTGGATCTGCCTTTAATGAACGCAACATTTCTTTTACGACAACAGGGCTTGAAAACCTGCCTCTCATCTGTGCCGATAACGACTTGCTCCATAAAGTCTTTTACCATGTGATTGGCAACGCCATCAAATACACACCTGATGGAGGCAGGGTCACTGTTAATGGGCGGGTTATCGAAGATGCCACACAACCCGAAATTGAGATCGCCATTCAGGATACAGGCATCGGCATTGACCCACAAAATCAGCAGCTTGTCTTTGAGAAGTTCTATCAAACTGGCGAAGTGCTTTTACATTCCTCAGGCAAGACTAAATTCAAAGGCGGCGGTCCTGGTCTTGGGCTTGCGATCGCACGCGGCATTGTGAACGCTCATCATGGACGCATCTGGCTCGTAAGTTCTGACTACAACGAAATAATGAATCCTGGCACAACCGTCTTTGTGCGATTGCCGGTCGACGGACCTACCCATGAAAGCATTTGAGCACGAGCGACACGACTGGATCATTATCTTCATCATTCTGCTGCTGGGATTCCTGTGTGTGATCGTCGCGGGACAATGGGCGTTACGCTTCTCTCCAAGCTGGAAGCTGGACACCGATATGGAATCCAACCTCGACCCGAACAGCGACTTCCTCACGCGCAAACCAAGCGGATTCATCGAACCCGTTGATCCGCTTATCCTCACAAATCCTGTGTGGATCAATGTTTTCCTCACCCCAGGCGCCTCATTCACGACAGGGACACCACTCCCTAAAACGACTCGTACATCCTTCACAACGCCCATAATAACTAGTACGTTACTCGCAACTCAAACAACTGCCCCGATACCGACAGCATCTCCAACGAATACAGCTGTGGTAACACGAAGCCCAACAAACGCGATCATAGTCTTCCCACCATCTTCAACTTCAGCGCCCAAGCCACAACCTGCAGATACCTCTACCGCGACATCTACTTCAACTTCGGTATCAATTTCCACAGCCACTCCACCGGCCAGCCCAACTTCCACATCTACTTCCACGGCCACTTTGACTTCAACTTTTACCTTTACTCCAACCTTAACGTTCACCAATACGCCTGACCCAAGTGAACCTGAGTTTGGCGGACCGGATGGAAACACGATCGTTCTTGGAAATGGAATGTCAGTTGAATTCAATCTGAGTGGACTTGTACTGGATGGAAACTCAACTTGGGATGCAGTTTATTACGAGTTGGAAGAAGCAAGTTCTGCAGGAAAGATACACCTGGGTGCAGTCCTGATCGAAGTGTATGATCAAACAACCTCCGCCTGGTATACGATCTATAATTGGGGAGATGGAATCGCAGATACCAACGCCAGTTACAACAATGGCAGCGCGGAACCTGACGGCTTCCCGGTTGATATGAGTCTACTCGCTGGTGCCCCACCGTTGAATACCGGGATCGCGATCGATATCGATACTCCTGCCATTGGACAGGGAGGCTCCATTGGAGATTCGATCACAAAGATCCGCATCACCTCGCAATCCAATGCTAATTGTGATATTGATGCGCTGCAAATGCTGAGATGAGTGCTCGCAAATGAAAAAGGGCAAGACATAAAAGAGTCTTGCCCTTTTCATACTTATCCCCTTTCGAATCTATCCGCTACTTGATGGTGTGGGTTGAACCGCTGGAGCCTGATCGGGCCTGGGTCCATGCGGCCCGAAGCCAAAGCCGGGTCCGTCGAGGAAGCCTTTCTCAAGTCCTTCCAACAGCCAATCAGCCTTTTCCTGCGTCATCGTCCCATCGGCTACAGCCTGCTCGATCCGCTCACGCATCTCAACTTCATGTGCGGCCTGGATGGCATCCTGCACATCCTGCAGTTCGACGCCAGCCTCGTCGGCTAATTGCTCGAGCGTCTTTCCACTCTGCAGAGCGGTGATCAGTTCATCGGTTGTCATATCGAGAGCTTCCGCCGCAACTTGCAATCCCACCAGACCAAGACCACGCCCGCCACCGGGGCCACGCCCATGCGGAAGTGTGCTTGTGGAACTCTGTGCATAAGCGCTTGTCGCGCCGATTACAGCAATAACCAGCAGCGCAACCAGTAATCCACCGATCAAGATAGACTTTTTATTTTTCATTCTTTAGATCTCCATTCTTTTTATTTTGGCTGGAGCGCCTCCAACCTGCCCATATCTTATCGAAGAGGTGTCATGGAGCTGTGAACAACTTATGGGGAAATTATGTGGAATTTTTTCGCGCCTTTCAATTCTGTTATTTCTTTTCATTTGTAAGTTGTTTCTAAAGATTCAAATCACTTGATTGGGTGATAATGTGTCTATCGTTGCGAGGGCGCTTCGACGAACTCAAAGTAAATATCACAGCATCATCGTAGTACATTGCAGACCCAACACGTACATCGCACTCTCACTATAGACTTTGTAGCCTCATCGTAAACATCGCAGTACGCTGTAGACATCATCGACTCAAAGCAGACTCCGCCCTCGCAATGATCAAATACACTGACCAACCCAAACTGGGTACACATCAAGGCTTGCTTCCGACATCTTTCGAGGCTCAAGAAAGAGATTGTCATGGAAGCAGGCCCTTCATTTTATTCACTCCAAACCATTAATAGAGGCACAAAAATGAAATCTCTTGTTCGTATCCTTCTTACATTGCTTGTTTTGGCTGGCATCTTGACCGCATGTGATATGTCCGCTGCGACACCCTCAGCCGATGATGTAGTCAACACAGCGGTTGCAGGGACTCAACAGGCCCAGGCCCTTGCTCAGGCCACCGTCAACGCATCCGTATTGACTGCCATGCCTGCCACACCCACTTCCGGCCCAACGGTTGAATATGTCTCACTCACAGAGGAGGAACTTACTGCGCTGATTGACGAGGCTGTGACCGAAGCCATCGCCGCGACAGAGCAGACCACGACCGCCGTCACCTCTACCACCAGCGACGCTACGGTCACTTCCGAGGAAGTTGTGTATCTGTATGACTATTATTACTATGCAGATTATTATGTGGAATATGCCGAAGATCTGCTAAATGAATACTACAACCTGTACGCTGACCTGGCCGAGGAAATGATCGTCGAACTGAATGCGATTGAATCCGAACTCTCACAGATGAATGAAACGCTCAGTTCCATTGACTCATCTCTGCAGGAGATCAGCGGCACCCTTGAACAGGGTCTGGCTGTGGCCGAAGAGACGATTGCCCAACTCGAAACCGCCGCGCAAACCGCGCAGACCAATGCTCAGGAACTGAAAGCACAGGCTCAGGATATGATGTCCATGCTCCAGCTTGACCAGGAAGGCCGCTTGCAGGATATCTCGCAGATCCAGCCTAATAACATTCCAACGGACCGCATCAGCTCTTTGCAAACCGCCTTCGAGTTCCTGGACACGGCGAAACTGGCGATGGGCGATAACAAACTCTCTCGCGTCGAATTGATTCATCTGGCCCAACTTGGCGCCAATGCGCAGGCAGGCTTTCAAAACTTCGGTGGTCCTGGTGGCCCGGCGGGCGGCGCAGACTTGAGCCAATTCAATGGCAAATTCAGCGAGATTACTGGTCAGTTCGCACGCGGCCAAATGCCACAGGCACGTGGCAATGTAGAAACCTTCGAACGATCTCTGGGTTCGCGTCCAAATGGCCCAGGAGGAGGCGGACCTGGCGGTGGGCTCGGA
>DASWKT010000374.1:0-11653 GCA_036396515.1 Anaerolineales bacterium
CGGCGCGCGGCTGGCGCTCGGATCGGATGCTCCGGTTGAGTCACCGAATCCGTTCTGGGGACTGTATGCAGCGGTCACGCGAAGGCGCGCGGACGGTTCTCCCTCAGCCGACGGCTGGTACCCTGAACAAAAGTTGACCATGGCTGAAGCAGTGGAGGGTTACACCCTCGGGCCTGCCTACGCGGCAGGCATGGAAGACCGCCTCGGCAGGCTTGCCCCAAACTATCTCGCCGACCTGATCGTGCTGGAGAAAGATCCTTTCACTTGTGAGCCCGATGAATTGCTTACCATGCAGTCATCGGCTACAATGGTAGGCGGAGAATGGGTCTGGCACTCGTAAGGATATTACATGGCAGATCAACAACGCCTCACACCCGAAATGCTGGTCCCTCGTATGGGGGAATATCTCGTTCAAAAGGGTCTCATCACTGATGATGATCTGCTCAGAGCGCTGGCTTATCAACAGGAACAGGTCTCAAAAGGCAATCTGCTTGTTCTCGGTCAGATACTGGTCGATCTTAAAATGATAGACCGCGCCGATCTCGATCAGGCCGTCACCGAACAGATCATCCACTTGCGCTCCGCGTTGCAGGCGGCAAATCGCACGCTTGAGCGCCGTGTCGAAGAGCGCACGGCGGAGCTGCAAAAAGCGCTTGAGCGTGTCTCTGAACTCAGCCAGCTCAAATCCAATTTCATCGCGAATATCTCACATGAATTGCGCACTCCGCTCACACATATTAAAGGCTATATTGAATTGCTTATCAGCGAATCGCTGGGGGCGATTGCCGACGAACAGCGTCACGCGTTGCAGGTAATCCATCAAGCGACAGGCAAACTGGAAACATTGATCGAAGACCTCATTATGGTCTCGCTCGCCTCACGCGGTGAATTAAGCATCAAGCTGGAGAACGTCGATATACGCCGTCTGTCAAACCTTGCGATCAAGTCTGCAACGAGCAAAGCGCAGGATCGCGGCTTGAATCTGCACGCGGTGATTGACGAGAATGTGCCCTTCGTACAGGCGGATGCACAGAAGATTGTCTGGGTGTTGAGCCAGCTTATCGATAACGGGATCAAGTTCACATCTTCGGGCGGGAGTGTGGTTGTCAGCGTTAAACGTGAGGGAGAAAATCTTGTCGTCGTCTCTGTCACGGATACAGGGATCGGTATTCCATCCAATCGTCTGAACGACATCTTTGAACCATTTCATCAATTGGATGGCTCCTCCACACGCCACTATGGAGGAACGGGACTGGGCCTTTCGCTGGTACGACAGATCATCGAAGCCCACGGTTCGATGATCGAAGTCCAATCCACTGAGGGACGTGGTTCCACCTTTAGATTCCCCTTGCTCGTAGCAGGAGACTCAAAATAGAAGTCATGGACTATCCAACACTTGAGTACCTGCAGAAACTGATGCAAATTGCCGTACAAACCGGCGATTCTCGCGATGCGATCGAGAAATTTCTGGCAACGTTGCGGGAACAGTTCGTCTTTGATAATGTAGCGGCCTATCTTCAAGATGATGTGACGCAGACTTTTGAAGTGGTCTACGCACGCGCAATTGGACGCGCCAAGACTGCGGAAGCCGACGCTGCCTGGGGGGAAATCTTCGCGGGACAGGTTCTTGCAAAAGGCACACTCCTCCTGCAGGACCCCCAGCCTGATATCCCGTCTGATGATCGTTTGCAGCAGGCCTATCTGCTCGGTTTACCGCTGCGGGGCGATGGACTGATCAAAGGTGCTCTGATCTTTGTACGCTTTGGCGGGCCCGTCTATGAAAAAGACCATATCAGGATCGCATCGGTTGCGGCAGAGTTGCTTTCACTGTTATTCGAGCGCATGGCATGGAAGAAAACTGATACTAAACTGCGTGAACTGGAGCGCCAGATGCAGTTGCAGGAAGATTTTGTGAGCACGATCTCACATGAACTGCGAACGCCTCTGGGTTTCATCAAGGGTTATAGCACCAGCCTGCTTCGTCAGGATACAAGCTGGGATGAAGGCACTCAGCGCGAGTTCCTGAACATTATTGATGAGGAGGCGGACCGCCTTGCGCAGCTGATCGAGAATGTTCTTGAGTCCGCGCGCCTGCAAAGCAAAACACTTATGCTTCGCTTCCAACCCCTGAGGCTGGATTCCATATTACGAGATGTGGTGGCCCGGATCCGCTCCCGCTACAAGGATATCGACATAAGTATGGATATCAAGCCTGTACCCTCCATCCGTGGAGACGGGGTGCGTCTGGCGCAAGTCTTCGAGAACTTATTTACGAATGCCAGGAAATATGCACCGGGCTCGCCCATCATCGTCTTATTGGATCAAGTGGGGCAGAGCCTGCTGGTCTCATTCACTGATCGCGGCCCTGGCATTCCAAAAGAATCCTTGCCGCTTATTTTTGAACGTTTTTACCGGGTGCGCAGTGAAAAGAGCGTTACGGGCACCGGGCTGGGACTTTACATTTGCAAGCAAATAATTGACGCACATCGTGGTAAGATTTGGGCAGAATCCCTTTCTGATCAGGGAACCACGTTTTTCATAGAACTACCCATCAACTCATCCAAATAGTACGAAGGAGGTCTTATGGCAAAGCGCATTCTTATAGCAGATGACGAACCTCGTTATCTGCGTTTGCTCGAAGCAAATTTGCGAACGGAAGGCTATGAAGTCGTTACCGCGCAGGATGGTGTGCAAGCCGTTGATATCTTCTCGAACCAGCCCATAGATCTGGTATTGATGGATGTGATGATGCCCAAGCTGGACGGATTTGGCGCCACGCAGCGCATCCGGGAGTTCTCCAACTCGCCCATTATCATCCTCACAGCCAAAGGCGACGAGCAGGATCGTGTGCGCGGCCTTGACCTGGGCGCAGATGATTATCTTGTCAAGCCGTTCTCGGCTACAGAGTTGCTGGCGCGTGTGCGCGCAGTTTTACGCCGTGCACAACCGCCAAGCGAGGTGGGACAGTCCCGGTTCTTTACACATGAAAACCTTAAGATCGATTTTGCCCGTGCAGAAGTTTGGCGGGGTGAAACCCCCGTTTCGCTTTCAGCTACGGAATATCGCTTGCTATTGCAATTTGCCCATCATGTCGGCAAGATTATGACCTCAGAGGAACTTCTGACGAGCGTGTGGGGCCCGGAATATCGCACCGATAAGGAGATTCTCTGGGTGAGCATTGCCCGCCTGCGCCAGAAGCTGGAAGTCGATGCACACAGCCCTAAGCACATCGTTACCCGCTCAGGATTGGGATATTTGATGCCGCCCGGCGAAGAATGATCATGCCAGGAGGCCGCTGTGGTTGGTAAATCTATTCTCATACTGGATGAGAACACAGCCAGCCGCAATTTCCTTGCCAATACTTTTCTCGAAAAGCAGTTTAGGGTTACAGCGGCTGCTTCTGGCAAAGAGGCGCTCATCATTGCCTGGCGTGATGGACCTGATCTTATTCTGTTTGATCCCGTCTTATCTGATCTCAAAGTCGAAGAATTCATTCAAAAACTGCGAAATCATCCGCGCACCCTTCAGACTCCTCTTGTTGCGCTTTCCAGTGATCCCAGCCCGGCCCGTAGGGAGGCCAGCCTTAACGCTGGCGTCTATGAATACCTGGTCAAATCGGCACAGGCAATTCCTGCACTCGAAGAAACTCTTACCCGCCTGTTTGGCACAGAAAAACCACCGGATGTAGTCAGCACGGATCGGGAAAAGGCCGGCCTGCTCATCGTATTCCTCAGTGCGAAGGGAGGCACAGGTACTTCATCGCTTTGTGCGAATCTCGCGATGAACTTCAAACTGGCCCAGCCTGAAGCGCGTATTGTTGTCGCCGATCTTGTCCTACCGATTGGCTCAATCGCTCCCATTGTGGGCTATGAGGGTGGACTCAATCTGGCAACAGTAGCAGACCTCCCCTCCGGAAAAACGAACGTTGAATACTTCCGCGAGAATCTGCCGCAGCCGGAGTTGTGGCAGTTCCAAGTGCTGCCTGGTTCGCCCGACCCACAACATGGAAACATCCTCAAAGGGGATCGTATTAATGAAATTGTCGAAACCCTGCGCTCGGCGTATGATTTCACTATTTTGGACATCGGTCGTTCTCTCTCACGCATTAGCCTGCCTCTGATCCAAAAGGCCGATCTCATCGCACTGATTGTTTCCACCGACCAGAGCACCCTTAAACTGACCAAGACAGTATGGGATTATTTTCAGACACAAGGCATCGATAGCCAGAAGATGTATGTCATTTTGAATCGCGCCCTCGGGCTGGAGGGATTGACCAAAACGCAAGCTGAAGAGATCCTGGGTTTGCCAATCAAAACGGCGATCCCATATATGGGAGGCAATTTTGCGCTCGCCAACAACCTGCATCAACCTATCACAACGAAATATCCCACCGATACAGCATCCATCATTCTCAAGGAAACAACCGAAAATATGGTAAAGCTCGTGCACCTGAAGCGTGCCCAATAACATACTTAATGAAAGTGAAAGGTAATTTCCAGCCCATTTCGACTACACTTTGGTGGTAAGCCTCCACGATTCGACGTTGATATTTCACAGTTGTTTGCTGCTAGTTTTATCAGCATAGTTGGAGGGAGGGTCTGCGAAGGTATGATCATTAGATCAGCCTCCAGGTTTCAAGGAGAACACTATGTCCATTGAGTATTATGATGAAAAAGGCAAGGTCTTCACTGATATTGTAACTAAGGTCGCCGTCCAGGCTACTGTTCAGACCACCACCCATATGATGCGCGGGCGTCTTCATGTTCGCAGGGACCAGCGCATCAAAGATGAATTGGATCATAATGAAAAATTCCTTGCGCTTACTGATGTAAGTATCTTGGGCCCAGACGGACAATCGTTGTTTCAGGTGCCATTTGTCGCAGTGCAGCGGGCACAGATCGTATGGGTCATACCGGAACAAAATATAGATGAGGAGAAGAGTTCCTGATGGCTGCCCCGATTTTATCCAATTTTACGCGGCTTACTTCCGCTGATCTTCTTAAGTTCAAGCGTTACCTGATCGAAAACGTTGGCCGTTCCATGGAGGGCGAGGAGTTGCAACTGGGCGACCGCGCTGAATTCATGAAGCAGCGCTTGGGTGAAGTCTACGCCCAAACAAAAGTGAATCTGCCCGAAGATATTCGCAAGCAGATCTTTGACAATATCCTTGACGAACTCACAGGCTTCGGTCCCATCCAACCTTTATTGGAGGATCCTGATGTCAGTGAAGTGATGGTCAATGGGCCGAAGAAAGTCTACATTGAAAAAGGCGGCCAGTTGACCAAAACCCCTATTACCTTCGACGATGATGACCATGTTTTGCGGATCATTGACCGCATCATTCTCCCCCTCGGCCGCCGCGTGGATGCAGACAGCCCCACCGTCGACGCGCGCCTGCCGGATGGTTCGCGCGTCAACGCAGTGATCAGACCTGTATCGATTGATGGGCCCTGCATTACAATCCGAAAATTCAGAAAGGACAAACTCACGGTCCAACAATTGGTGGATTATGGCTCTCTAACAAACCACATGGCTGAATTCATTCGGGCGTGTGTGATCGCGCGACTGAATATCGTCATTTCAGGTGGAACAGGCTCGGGCAAGACGACGCTTCTTAATGTACTCTCAGGATTTATTCCTGAGAATGAGCGTATTGTTACGATAGAAGACGCGGCCGAATTGCAGCTTCAGCAGGATCACATCCTGCGCATGGAAACGAAAGTCGCCAGTGTAGATGGGACGGGCGCAGTAACCATCCGGGATCTCGTCCGCAACTCGCTGCGTATGCGTCCTGATCGGATTGTGGTAGGCGAATGCCGCGGCGGAGAAGCGTTGGATATGCTACAGGCCATGAATACGGGCCACGACGGTTCATTGACCACTTTACACGCGAATACCCCGCGTGATGCTCTTTCTCGTTTGGAGACCATGGTATTGATGTCGGGCATGGACCTGCCTCTCAAGGTTGTACGCCAGCAGATTTCATCAGCAGTGGATCTCATCATCCAGCAGACGCGCTTGAAAGACGGCTCTCGCAAGGTGACAGCCATCACCGAAGTCGTTGGAATGGAAGGTGAGATTGTGGTTCTGACTGACATCTTCAAATTCGAGCAAACAGGCATGGGGCAGGATGGCAAGATTCTCGGCGAACTAAAACCGACGGGCATCCGGCCGATCTTTGGTCCGCGCTTGGAGGCGGCAGGTTTCAAACTCGGTGCTGAAATTTTCATGCCAGCAGGCGGATTGAATTTGAATCAAAGACGGTAACAGGAGACGGCCTCTGCTATAATCGGGTCAATGTTTTGGTCTTTATTGCCTTGCGCATTGTAGAGGAATCATGGACACCAAGTCTCAGGTAACCATTCGCACAAAGAAACTCGGCGTACTGATCCGTGATGCGCGTCTTGCTGCGCGAAGAAGCTCACAGGAATGTGCTGACGCCCTTGGTATTAAGAAGAATTTGTTCCGCTCCTATGAGGAAGGGGTGAGAGCTCCGTCTTTGCCGGAGTTGGAAACACTGGTTTTTTTCCTTGATCTTCCGATTAACCATTTCTGGGGCAAGCAGGTGAAATCGGAACGCACTTCCCGACACAAAAATCTCGATCTGCCTAGGCTTTCGGCTGTGCGCCAGCGTAAGATTGGCGCACTTTTGCGGCAGGAACGCATGAATGCCAGTGTTTCCATTCATAGTCTCGCAACTGCAACAGGCATGCCAGGTCCGCGCATCAAAGCCTATGAGCTGGGAGAGCGCCCTATCCCCCTGCCTGAACTGGAATTGCTGGTCAAAACGCTGGGCGGGAGGATCGAATCCTTCTTTGACCGCAACGGGCCTATCGGACAATGGTTGATGAACGAGGAGGCGGTCCAACACTTCCTTGAGCTACCGATGGAGTTGCGCCAGTTCGTTGCACTAGCGGTCAACCGTCCCTATTTGGAGCTCGCGAGGAAACTGAGCAGTATGTCCAAGGATAAGCTACGTTCAGTGGCGGAAGACTTGCTGGAAATCACACTTTAGGATTGTGTGTGGACCACCCCAACCCTATAACATTTGCTGAAAAAGGCAAAATAGAATACGAGAATGGGAATTACAAGGCGGCCGCTGATCTGTTTTCGCAAGCCGCGCAGGCTTATGCAGTAGTGCAGGACGAGTTGAATGCGGCGGAAATGAAGAATAACCAGAGTGTAGCTTTATTGCAGGCTGGAAAAGCAAAAGATGCATTGCGAGCCACCGAGGGGACAGAAGAGATCTTTGGAAATGCAGGTGATTTAAGAAGACAGGGTATTGCGGTAGGTAACCGGGCCGCGGCGCTGGAGGGACTCAAAAAATGGAATGAGGCTCTGGCGGAATATGACCGTGCTGCATCGCTCTTTGAGCAGGCAGGCGCGGGCGATATGCATTCGGTGGTGCGTAAGGCTGCAGCCAACCTGAATCTAAAACGCGGCCGCATTACTGATTCACAGTTGGATGTATACGATTCTCTGCGATTGGTTGAAAAGCCTACGCTCACTCAGCGAATTATGAAATTCTTGATACGTATTGGAGTTAAGTAATCTCAGGTGACAGTCTCGTTGGGCCGGTTCCATTTGAAGTGGAATGCAAAAAGTGGCTGTCAGCTTGTGCAAGGTGAATAGTGATCAACACCCTGGTTCGCCCGGCGGATATCAACGACCATCAACAGTTATCGAACCTGCTCTTTTTTGAAACCCGCCTCCATCGTCACCTCGATTGGCGCTCGCCATTGGATTGGCTGGGCGCTCCGTTTTACTGGGCGTTGGAGGAGGGCAAGCGAATTACGGCCGCACTGGCTTGTCCCAATGAAATCACCGGGATTGCCTGGGTGCGGTTGTTTGTTTACGCGAGTCACTGGTCTGCAGATAATGCATGGAATATTCTCTGGTCTACCGCAAAATATGAGATTGCCCGCGCCAGAGGCGCAACAGTTGTGGCAATTGCCATGCAAACCTGGTTCCAAACGTTACTGGCCGCGAACGGATTCATAAACCGTCAGCAGATCGTTATGCTTGAGTGGCACGGCTTTGCCAGTCAGCCCTGGGCTGCGCGCGAAGCGGAAGGGATCCGCGTCCGCAAGATGATGGAATCTGATCTGTCTCAGGTTGAAAGGACAGACGCGGCATCCTTCGATCCGTTGTGGCAAAATCCGCTGGGGACTCTTCAAAGAGCTTTTTCACAGTCATTATTCGCGACCGTGGCGGAGGACAAAAACGGAATCGTGGGTTATCAGATCACCACCGGTGGTGGGCAACGTGCACACCTGGCGCGTCTGGCTGTGCATCCAGCCATCCAGGGGCGCGGTGCGGGGAAAGCCTTGTTGAGCGACCTGTTCAGAACGTTGACACATACCGGCATATCCAGGCTCACTGTGAATACACAAAGTGATAATGTGACTTCCTTGAATCTTTATCAGAAGATGGGATTTATTCGCACGGGTGCGCAGTACCCTGTGTATACTTTAGAGGTGCCCGCCAATGTATAAGGAGGAAGCATGATAACCAGAGAGGATGCAATGATCGTCAATGCCCTGGTGCGACAGGCATTGACCTCCGCCCAGGAGGTGATGGGTGAAAACGGTTTGAACGCTGTGTTGCGCACCAGTGGGCTGGAAAGATTTATTGGCAACTTCCCACCTGATAACCTTGAGCCTTCCATTCAGGCTTCTCAATATGCAAAGCTGAATGAAGCCATTGAAGCCTTTTATGGCCGCGGCGGCCGCGGGATGCTGCGCCGCATTGGCAAAGCCTCCTTCCAGTATGCAGTGCGCGAGCAGGCTGCGCTGCTCGGTATCGCCGGCATTGCGCTGAAATTATTGCCTGAAAAACAACGCATCAAATTCATTTTGAACAGCATGGCGGGCGCGCTGAAAAAAAGCAACCCGCAGGTGGAAGCCTGGGTGGATGATAGCGGCGAGAGGCTCGCATATATGGAATCAACATGTGGCATATGCTATGGACGTGAGAGCGACATCCCGGTTTGTCATCTCTACGTTGGCTCCATCACCGAAGCGGTTCAATGGGCAAGTGGAAAAGAACATCAAATTATTGAAACCCATTGCCTTGCAAAGGGTGATCCATATTGCAGGTTTGAAGTAGGAGAAGCTCGCGAGTGAGTGATCCGAAATTTTCCAGCCGCATCCTTCGTCGCTTCGCAGAAACAGTGGCGGTGGAGCTGGGTGCGGAGCAATTCAATGCAATACTTGCCCTCTCAAAACTACCCTCGGAATGGACAAGACCCGGCACGTTTCTGAAAATGGATCCCATTGAATCAGCGAACACATATGCCTCCCTTCAAGCTGCGCTGCGTGCATATTATGGACGCGGCGCACGCGGGGTTCTGGTGCGCGTCGGACAACGCTTGTGGAATCGCCTATTGGAGGATGCCGCGCTGGCTGGAAAAGCACAGGCGGCACTGATCAAAAGACTCCCCGTTGCCTCACGTCGCAAGCCCACTCTGGAGCTGCTGGGTCGTTTAATAGGAAGTCAATCGGGCGATATCACGGTTCATACGCTGGACCTTGACCTGCTTCTCGTTGACCATACTTCTCCCACCACTGACGGCATACGCGGCTCAACCCCGATCTGCTTTGTGACCCTGGGTTTGATCCGTGAGTGTCTCTCCTGGGGAACCGGACAGGCACATGACGTGGAGGAAATTTCGTGCAAGTCCACAGGTGAGAATACCTGTGAATTTAAAATCATCACCGGCAGGTAGTATGAAGACCTTTGAATCGAAGTGGGAGGGTAATGACGGCATTACGTTTTTCATGCAGGGCTGGGAGCCTGACACTGATCCTAAGGCATTGATTGCGCTTGTCCATGGCTTGGGTGAACATAGCGGGCGTTATATCCACGTTGGCAAAGTAATGGCAGCCGCAGGTTATGCACTGTCCGGATTTGACCTGCGCGGTCATGGCAGATCGAGTGGCGCGCGCGGACATTCCTCGTCACTTAACGCATACATGCAAGACATCCGTCAATTCCTTGACCTGATGGCCCAACGCTATACTGAACTTCCACGCTTTTTATATGGACACAGTCTCGGCGGATTATTATCCCTTTCATACGCCATTCAATACGGTGCGGACTTAATAGGTGTGATCGTCACTGGCGCTGCACTGCGCTCATCCTTGCAGGAACAAAAAGCAAAACTTATGATAGCAAAATTACTGGGGACATTCATGCCCACCATGACCATTCAAAGCGGACTTGACCCCACAACCATTTCACGCGATCAAGAAGTGGTGAACGCATATGTCAGCGACAAATTGGTGCATTACAACACCAGCCTGGGTTTTGGCAAAGCAGCATTGAGCGCAATTGATCTATGCTTCGCGCGTGCCGGGGAATTTACCACTCCCTTGCTTATCATGCACGGCACAGCCGATAAGTTGACGTATCCCAGCGGAAGTGAGGATTTTGCGCGGCTTGCAAGCGGACATAATAAGGATGTGACCCTGAAATTATGGGATGGCTTGTATCACGAACTCCACAACGAACCCGAAAAAGCCGAAGTGTTCAAGGTCACGGTGGAGTGGGTGGGGAAGCGTTCGTAATTCAGGGCGCTGCGTAGCCAGAGGAAAATTTTCGAGTCTTGGGCAAACCCGGAGGTCTGCTATAATTGATTTGGATGCAGTTATGGAAGTATTTATTGTTCAGGCTGTTTACGAAAATAAATAACAGTTGATGGAGATGCTCACAGCCCACTTTGGGCATTCAGAATAAGATAGGAATATGAGCAATATACCTGTTCCCCCTGCCATTGCCAAGATCGCGCCTGACGGCAACCTGACGCCGCGTCAAAAACGGCGTTTTATCATTGATATGATCTTGCGGCATGTAAAACCCGGCACAGGAAGCAGTCACGAATTTATGCGAAGGAGAACGGCAATGAATCCCTGGCCCGATTTACGTCCAATCTTAAAAGGAACTAAGTGGGCAATGATTGGCGGAGTCGCTACGCGCGCGTATATGCCTGAACGTATGACAAAAGACATGGACATTCTCGTCCATGAAGCGGATGGGGGGGCTGTAATTAGAAAACTTGAAGAAGCGGGGTATCGCGTTGTATCCAAACTGGCAGTTCCTGGCTATTTAATGCTTTCTCCCGACGGAATTGAAGTGGATGTACTCTTTGGCGATTATCTATGGCTCGAAGAAGCACTGACAAACACAAAGAGGGACGCGGCCGGTTATCCAATAATTGGACTGCCATATCTCACGATCTTAAAAATGAGGGCGCAACGCGCGCAGGATTGGGCGGATGTGTCACGCATGCTGGGCTGGGCATCCGAGGCGGATTTGGACGAAGTGCGCGCGGTTGTAAAGCGTTATGCTCCGGAAGACTTGGAAGACCTGGAGTCTCTCATTTTCATTGGAAAGAAGGAACAGGAAATCCCGCCTGGTGAGGGGTAAAAGACCTTTTAGTTCTTGACGAACCCGGAGGTCGGGTAAACATATTTTCCCACGCATGGGAAAATTTAGTCCCAATACAATTTGCATCAAGGAGTTTTCATGAGTCCCGATAAAAAGAGTAAACGCCAGGAACGGCGTGAGAAAATGCGACAGCAGGAGACGCGCAGGCGTCTGCTGACCATTGGTCTGATTTCGATTGGCGCGGCATTGCTGGTCTTTGCCGTCG